>NZ_JBMLSD010000296.1:0-13879 GCF_049240685.1 Flectobacillus sp. | reverse complement strand
ATATCGGCACAGGCATGAGCAAGGGCTGTAGTTCCAAAACCCACAAACAAGACCAACATCAAGTCTTTCACGCTTAAGCTTGATTGTTGATGCGCTGATTCTGCTTCCATTTTTTGCTTTACTTCCTCCACGGCTGATGTATCTGCTCCAAGCCATTTATCAAGTTTGGCACTACGAGCTACTCCAAATAATAATACAGCTAACCATAGTTCAGCCGTAATCACATCGACAGCAATAGCCTGTGAAAAGACCTCTGGACTGGGTTGAAAAACTTCCTTCAGGGCGGTCTGATTGGCACTTCCTCCTATCCAACTGCCTGCAATGGTGGCCAAGCCTCTCCAAACCTCTCCTACCAATACCTCTGGCCATATAGTTTTTACCACCCATAGAGAAACGGGTCCACCCACCATAACGCCTAATGAACCTGCCAAAAATACAATTAAGGCTTTGGGACCAAGTTTTTTGAGTGCTTGAAAATCAATGCTTATCGTAAAATAAACTAAACACGCTGGAAGCAAAAACTTGGAGGCTACAGCATATAATTTAGATTCTTCGCCAGAAATAATATGAAATGAATTGAGCAAACCCGGTACAAAATAACATACCAATATACTCGGAATAATTTGATAAAACTTTTGCCAAAAAGAGGATTTAATACTTGAGGTATAAAAGGTAAAAGCAATGATTCCAATGAGTAAACCAAAAACAATGGCATCGTTTGTGATGAGTGTCTGCATAAAAAATGAGAGGTAAGTCGATATTCTGTTAATGAGCAAATTAAACGAATATTGCCAAACACACAAATATCAAAATTTCTTTCAACATCTTCATTCTTTAAATTTTTCTTCAAAAAATAAAAAAGTGTCTCTTGATATACCAAATGATATAGCGTAGTACTCGACCAGAATCAAGAATAAAAATGATACAGGATTCAAACTGAATGTTGTAAGTAATTGTATACGATTACTTTGCAATTAGGGATTATAAACTACCAAATAGGTTGAGTATATGAAACACCGACTGCAAAATTGCCCGTCGGTGTTTTGGATTTTGAGAATTTTATAACTCAACTTTATTCTAAAGGATTATCTTCATTTTTTTGTTTTTTAGTCATTTCTTCCATCAATTTTAATCCTAACAGTCCGCTCAGTGGACCACCTTGTTCGTTGTTTCCTCCTGTGATTAAAATATCTGGCATTACTTTTATTTTTTCTTTACCAATACTTTCGGTGATTTTTAATTGAGTAAAATTATCTCCACCCATCGCCGAAACTTGTAATTGATACGATTCAGCCTCGGCTTTACCAATAGCCAAGATTTTCTCAGCCTCGGCGTTACCTGTTTTGCTAATTTTTTCCGCTTCGGCAGTTGCCAACAATTTAACTCTTTCCGACTCGGCACTGGCTTGGAGTTTTACTCTTTCAGCCTCTGCGCCAGCTTGTAATTTCAAACTTTGGGCTTCACCTTGTGCTTTTTTCACAGCGGCATCGGCAACTCTTTCGGCAATTACCACACCTTGGTCGGCTTTTACTATATCCTTCTGAATATCAGCAATCGCGGTTTCTTTCTCTAATGCCTGACGGGTTTCTTGCGCCATTTTTTGGGTGTCATAAGTCACTTTTTGCTCTTCAGCTAACTTTCTATCTGTCAATGTTTTCATCAGAGATTCTGGCGGAACGATGTCCCCTATCAGCGTATCTACTGCGTTTACATTGTATTGATTGAGTACTTCAGCAATATACTTACGTGCGGTGTCTTGGCGCTCGGCACGAGAGCCCAAGAAAGAAATGACATCTGAATCCTGCGCTGAATTTCTGAAATAGTTACCAATAGTTGGTTCTAGCACCTGACTCACCAGATTGTTCATATTGCCAAATCGGGCGATTACTTTCGGCGCTTCATAATTAGGAATATGAATGATTTGCGAAACATCCAGATTAAATGGGAAACCATCTTTAGAACGCACCGTAATCGTCGAAAGGTTTTTATCCAATTGATGGGATTCAGAACGGGCACTTGCCCAGTTTAATACAAGGTTGGTTGTTGGTACCAATTCAATTTTCTGTACATAAGTATTTAAAGGATATTTACCTGGCCCGAGAGGTTCGTTCCAGACTCCTTTGAAACCTTTTTCGACAATATTGCCATGTTTAAATTCTGTACCACTTATATCTACACCGTCTTCACCCACATACGAGATTACAACACCAACATGTCCAATCGGAATCTCGGTCATGTGAATTTCCTCTACTCTGGCAAACCACGGATTAAGGTTATAAGAACCTGCTAAGATTACTTGTTGCTGCAAGCCTTTGTTACCCCCAGCATTCAAAAACTGGTCGGCATCTTGAAAGTTATTATGCCCTTCGATAGGCTTACCCGAAATTTGACCTACAGGAATCGAGGCACCATCCATGGTAGTTACAATACCTACCATATTTTCTTGTATTTCGGTAATATCTGTAATCTCAACCTCAAATAAAAAGGTGTTTATTCGATAAGAACCTGCAGTGATAATAGCAGTTTGCCGACCTTTTCTACCACCATTTTTTAAAAAAGCCTCCGCATCTTGAAAACCGTCGCATTCGACCTTGCGAGCCAAAATACTGCCTGTTTCTAACTCCTTACCATCACGTGCCAAAACCAAACCAATTTTGCCTGTTGGCACAACGGTAAGCGGTTGCAATACAACATCATATTGCCAAATCCAAAGCCAAAAATAAATCCCCGGTGCTAAGGGTTTTGCTTGGAAACCCGCTTCTCCTTCTGTGGCAAAAATCCGACCCTCTGGCAGGGATTTCTTGTCACCTATTAAGACAAACTTTTTGGTTACCAAACCAATACGATCCTCTGGAACAATGATAATACCCAATAAACGAAAAATGAATTTGTAAAAAACAAGGCAAAGTACAGGTATCAAAAACACCAGATACGTAGAATAAGATGCTAACATTGAAGTATATATGTTATGTGAAAGTATCAAACCGCTGATAAGCAGTGGTTCACGTGTTAAATTTGTAGGGAAGTACGACTCGTTATATTGCTTTTGTGAAGAAAGGTATAGGATTAGGATAAAAGGATTCTTTTAATTTTACACTAAAAATACTTTTAAATATGAATACTTTTTCAGCTTTCTTTTTAGAAAAATAGCCTAAATATTTCTCTAAATTTGTATCTGCTAAACATACTTCCTCAGCTCTAACAGCAACACTTATGACGGATTTTTTGAGTGCATCTCAGCACGAAACATATTTCAAAATATATTCCTCCTCGGCAGGTTCGGGAAAAACCTACACTTTAGCAAAAGAATATATCAAACTGGCACTTCGCTCCAAATCGCCTTGGTATTTCAACCATATCTTGGCAGTAACGTTTACTAACAAAGCAGCGGGCGAAATGAAAGAGCGTATCTTGAAATACCTCCGTATTTTTTCCAGTAACGACCCGCAAGAGCAAGCGACGGAACAAGGACTTTTTAATCAGATATTAGAAGAACTCCAACAAGAAGGTATCGAAATAGACGATGTTACTTTACGTGCACGTGCCTCCGCTACGTTCAAGCATATCATACACGAGTACGCGAACTTTTCGGTCTCGACAATTGACTCATTCGTTCAGCGAGTGGTAAGTGCCTTTACCGAAGAGTTAGGTTTTCCATTCAATTTTGAGGTAAACCTTGATTCTGAGGTGCTATTGGATGCTGCCGTTGAGCAATTATTACAAAAAACCAATACCGAAACTTACGAGCAAATTACGGAGGCTATCAAAAGTTTTGCCTTAGACAAAGCCACCGACGGGCGTTCATGGAATGGTATCAATGAAGAAATTGCCAATTTTGGTCGAGATTTATTAAATGACCAGTCTCAAGAACATATTGAGAAATTGGGTACATTAGAACCGCTGGATTTTCTGAAAATAGAACAGCAACTTAAGGATTTTAATCAAGGCGTCGAAAAACACATCAAAGAAATCGTGGCGATTGCGCTAGAAACTGCCAACGAAAATGATTTGACCGTAGATGATTTTGCTTTTAAAAAAACTGGTCCGTTTGGGTATTTTATTCAATTAGCAAACGGTAATGATGTTTTCAAAGAACCTGGGGCAAGATTTTTGAATGCTTTGGCCGACAATACTTGGCATGCCAAAAGTGCAACCAAGCCTATTGCTGCCACGATTATGGGCATTGCCGATACACTAACTGATACAGGAAACTTTTTGCTAGAAGCACAAAAGCGATTGAAGCCCAGATTTTTGCTTTATCGTGAAATCTTAAAGCAAATCAAAAAGCTTGCGTTGTTGAGTCAGTTAAAAAAAGAAATAGCAGCTATTCAAGATGAATCGGGTCAAATACATATTTCGGAATTTAACCGTAAAATCCTTGAAATTGTGGTAAATGAACCCATTCCATTCATTTACGAGCGTTTGGGCGAACGATACAATCATATTTTGATAGATGAATTTCAGGATACTTCTACCCTACAATGGCATAACTTTTTGCCTTTGATAGAAAACGCTCTCGCCAGTGGGCACTTCAATTTGGCTGTGGGTGATGCCAAACAGTCTATTTACCGATTCAGAGGTGGCGAGATGGGTTTGATTGTGAATTTGCATAAAAAGCAAATTGATGATTTGACCAAACCTATTGCCGATGATACCTTTTTGGTAGAACGCTACGAAAATATTCATCCCTATATCAAGCCCGAAAACTTAAATACCAATTACCGAAGCTCTGCCGAGGTTATCAACTTTAACAATGCGCTCTTCGAAGCCATCAAAGTAGACCCTGAGTATTTGGCAATAGCACCAAGTTTGCCAAGGGTTTATGACGAATATTTTGCACAAAAAGTACCTGCCAAACCTCTGGAGGGTGGTCATGTGCAAGTGGATTTTATCATCGGAAAAGAAACCGACCGCTTGATGATTGAAAAAGTTGAGCAAATTCTGGAAGAGGTACTCGCTATCGGTTATAAGCTCAAAGATGTAGCGGTTTTATGTCGTAGAAATAAAGATTCTAAGGTAATCGCTAACGCATTGAAGGAACGAAATATCGACGTAATTTCTTCGGATTCATTGAGTTTAGCCGCTTCAGATGCCGTCAATTTAATCATGGCAATCATGAAGGTAGTCCAAAATCCAGATAATGCCCTCGCCAAATATGAGGCGGTGTATTTGTACTATCGAGTGGTTTTGCACAAAGTGCCTAATACACAAGAAAATAAGGTAATCAAGGAAACCATCGAGAGTCGTGATATCTTGAAGTTTTTTGAAATAATTGATAAAAGTCTTGTTCCTACTGCCTTGCAGCAAATGAGTTTATATGAAATAGCCGAAAAGTTATTACAGACTTTTGAGCTTTTCAAACATGACAAAGAACTCGACTTTATATTCCGATTCTTAGATGTTGTCATTGAGTTTCAGCACATGAAAAGTACTCACCTGACCGATTTTATCAATTATTGGGAAAATAAAAAAGAAAGCCTTTCTATCATGTCGCCAGCAGGACAAAATGCCGTTACGGTAACAAGTGTACACAAGTCTAAAGGGTTGGAGTTTCCTGTGGTCATTATTCCTTATTGTCATTGGTCTATTGACACAGGGCTTAATTCTTCTCGTTGGTTTGGGTTGGAAGACGAAGGACTTTTTGAGGAATTAATCGTAGAACAAGCGGAAGAGAATATTACCAAAGCCTTGACAACAGCTCCGCTCAAAATGGTTAAGGAGCTAGAAAATACGCACTTGGTAGAGGAATACCGAGCCGAAAAAGAAGAAACTTTTCTTGAGAGCCTTAATATGCTCTACGTAGCACTGACTCGTCCTAAAGATAGGTTGTATATGGTGGTCAAAAGAGATATGCGAAATCTTAATAAAACCGTTGGAGGCTTATTGCTTCGCTTTGTAGATGGCGAAGCTATGCCTCCCGAAGAACCCTTCACGAAGGTATTATACGATGGTTTGCCCAAGGTTTTGAAACCAGAGAAAGAAAAGATTGCTCCTACAATGACCATTCAGGAAATTGTGACTTCAGAACGCAGTCAGACCATTCAGCTCAAACAATCGGCAGAAAGATTATTTGACTTAGAAACTTTTGAAAAAAGTAAAGATTACGGAAATAAAGTACATGCAGCTTTTGCCAAAATAAAAACCAAAAAAGATATAGATAACGCTTTGGCAGATTTACAGCGTGAAGGATTAATTGTTGAAAATGAACAAGAAGAGCTAAAAGTAACCATTCAACAAATTATTGATTTACCCGAAATCAGTCCGTTTTTTGAAGTTCCAGAACGTTTTATCCGTAATGAAAGAGAAATTCTAAGACCCAATCAGTCGCCACTACGCCCCGATAGAGTAATCAAAATGGGCTCAAAAATCGTAATTTTAGATTATAAAACAGGGTCAAAAAGTAATAGTCACAAATATCAGGTAAAAGACTATCAAAAAATCTATCAAGCTATGGGTTACACCGAAGTAGAAGGTTATTTGGTGTATCTCGAAACCATGGACGTAGTGAAAGTTTAGAATACAATGAGGTTCAGGGAAACGAAGAAATTTTTCCTGAACTTCATTTTAAAGTTACACAATCGCTTTTTTCATTTGTTGATAAGCATAGTACATCCAATAGATTACGCCAAAGAAAATAACTAATTGAAAAACATATTCGATGATAAATTTACCCTGCAAAAAGAACACCCAAGTATAAAAAGGTTTTCCGACCCTAAACCAAAGGGAAGGTTGTAAAACGGCCGCCGTTTGAATAATAAAAGAATACACAAAAAACTTTTTATCCTCAAAATTCACCAATCCAAAAAGCATTGGCATAGCATAGATAAAAATATAATTTGAGTACGCTCCTATTTGAAATATCATCATCACGCCAAAAATACCCAGCCACACAAAAGGAACAAATTGTTTTAATTCAAGATTTTTGAATTTGACCGCTTGCCATGAGGTAGCCCCAACAATCACAAAAAGTCCAATCCAGTTTAAAATTCGAATATTAAATCTGGCAATCAAATCGCCTAGTATGGGGTAAGTTACAGACCAAATATTGGGACACATAGGCTCTTGTGCCAATTGTATCGGCATCAAAAAAGCGGTGCCTCCATGCAAATATAAAAAGGCTAATGTTGGGATTCCTAGCGCGGCCATTCCCAATATAAAATGCCAACGATTACTTAGTTTAAGGAAAATTGGAGGAACAAATAGAACAAAAAACGCTTTTGTAACAATCAGCCCTAATGCTACAATAACACCCAATATAAAATCAGATTTTCCCTTAAGCCATGCCCAAACCATCAAACAAGCAAATCCCCACATCCAAATATCCTCTTGCCCTCCGATAACACAAAAAATAAATGGGGCAGGAAAACACAAATAAATCAGCGTCTTGAATAAAATTTGCCCACTAGATAAGCCATTCCGATAAGTTCGCATGGTAAGTAGCAAAATCAATAACTCGATAATTATCATGAGCAGTGTAACGGCTCTGGCGGTATCCCAAAATATCAAAGGAATAGCTGTAATATAGGCAAACAAAGGCGAATACAAAGAAGGAAAATCACGATATACAATGCCTAATTCCTTTGCTTTTTGAGCCGAATGCCAAAAAATCTGGACATCAGACTGCGCATCAATTCCATAATACACATATACAACCCAAAACGGAAGTATACGAAATATGAACGCCAATAGAGAAAACGAAGCAGTTTTACCTATTCGGTCAAAAAATGATTCGATTTGTGGTCTGAATCTAAATGCCAACCACGCAATCAAACAGAGGCTTAAAGAAAGATATGTTTTGTTGTAAATAACTTCGTACATAAAAAGATTGTTGGTGGATACTTCCTCAGAATTATCAAGGCTTTGATAAAATATTCTAGGCTAAGTTAAGGAACCACTTTTACCGATAGTCTGTATTATAAGATAAACACCTTTATTGATGTAACTAGCAAGAGAAATCACGAAGTAATCCAAACAAAATGTGATTAGAATCGTTACAAAAACAGGGTAAAAAAAACAAAGAAAGGTCTTTTATAGTCAATCCTTTTCCTTGGGATTGCAAAATTAACTTTTCTAAATTTAATTATAGAAAGATTGAGTAAAAACTATCAGGATTAATAAAGGACAAAATTATATTTTTCAAAGATAACTTTTGAAACAAATCCTTTACTCTTATTTTTGGCGTCTGAAATGAAACAGGGTGCCAGCAGAAAAAGATTTGATTAGTGGTTCTTAACTAATATAAATGTGTTGTCTAGCGTTAATGCTTGTTTTATATTTGTAAATTACTTTAAAACGGTATTTCAAATCCCTTTAATTAAAGATTGATGCAACGCAAGTTGCTTCGACCATAAATTTCCTATAACTAAGAATCATGGCAGAAATTATTACGATGCCCAAAATGAGCGACACCATGACTGAAGGTGTTGTGGCAGAGTGGCTCAAGAAAGTTGGCGACGTCCTCAAGCCGGGCGACGGTCTTTTGGCTGAAATCGAAACAGATAAAGCGACAATGGAGCTTGATTTGGATGAGAGAATGGACTTGAGCAATTTTAAAGATTGTAGACTTTTATACATTGGCTTAGAAAAAGGTAAAGCTGTACCTATCGATAGCATTATCGCTATCATTGGTGAAAATGGCGAAGCATACGAGCATCTTTTGAGTGGTGCTCCTGCGGCGGCAGCTCCTGCACCTGTTGCTGAAGCTCCTTCGGCGGCGCCTGCTGCTCCTGCAGCTCCTGCGGTTGATACCTCTGGTATCAAAGCAGAAATCATTGGTATGCCAAAAATGAGTGATACCATGACCGAGGGTACGCTTGTTACTTGGCTTCGTAAAGTTGGGGATGTAATCAAACCTGGCGAAGCTCTTTTGGCAGAAGTTGAAACTGACAAAGCAACAATGGAGTTTGATCTTGATAACTTCATTGATATCTCAAAATATTCTCCATGTACTTTATTGTACATAGGTATCGAAGAAGGTAAAACTGTTGCAGTAGATGACGTTATCGCTGTAATTGGTGAGCCTGGTGCCAACTATCAAGCATTGTTGTCAGCGGGTTCTGCTCCAGCAGCGCCAGCTCCAGCAGCCACACCAGCACCTGCACCAGTAGCAACTGCTGCTCCTGCGGCAGCTCCTGCTCCAGCTGCAACTCCTGTGGCTGAGGCAACAGTAACATCAGCTGATGGTCGTGTTAAAGCTTCTCCTTTAGCAAAAGCTTTGGCAAAAGACAAAGGTATCAACTTGAACGAGGTAAAAGGTTCAGGAGAAAATGGTCGTATCGTGAAAACTGATATCGATAATTATGTTCCTGCTCCTAAGGCTGCACCAGCTGCTAAACCAGCGGCAGCAGCTCCAGCTACCATCTTGGGTCAAGAAAGCTACGAGGAATTCTCAGTAAACCAAATGCGTAAAACGATTGCACGCCGTTTGTCTGAGTCTAAATTCTCGGCTCCTGAGTTCTATCTAACGATGGAAATCAATATGGATAAGGCTATCTCTGCTCGTACTTCAATGAACGAATTCTCTCCTGTGAAAATCTCGTTCAATGATATGGTAATCAAAGCAGTAGCCGTAGCCTTGACTAAACATCCTAAAGTAAACTCTTATTGGATGGGCGACAAAATCCGTATCAACCACCACGTACATATCGGTATGGCAGTAGCGGTTGAAGATGGTTTGTTGGTTCCTGTAATCCGTTTTGCTAATACAAAGTCATTATCACAAATTTCTGCCGAAGCGAAAGATTTGGGTGGTAAGGCTAAAAATAAACAATTGCAACCAAAAGATTGGGAAGGCAATACATTTACAGTAAGTAACTTAGGTATGTTTGGTATCGACGAGTTTACTTCTATCATCAACCAACCAGAATCTTGTATTTTGGCTGTAGGTGGTATCAAAGAAACAGTTGGTGTGAAAAACGGACAATTCTATGCTACTAACGTAATGAAAGTAACCTTGACTTGTGACCACCGTACAGTAGATGGTGCAACGGGTGCTGCTTTCTTGCAAACATTCAAGCAATTGCTTGAAGATCCAATCAAATTATTGGTGTAATCCAAGTATTTGAACCATCAAAAGATGAAAGATACTTCTTATCCAAAAGATGAGAAGAGTCTTTCATCTTTTGTGTTTTATAGAAGGCTTAACTTCCATTTTTCTTTACCGACAAACACTTTATTTTTAAATAAATGGAAAAAATTAGATCAACCACCGTCTTGGCGATTGTGCACAATGGTGAGGTAGCCATTGGCGCAGATGGACAGGCTACTATGGGGAGCACTGTAGCCAAAAACCATGTTCGTAAAATCAGAAAATTGCTAAATGGTAAAATTGTTACTGGTTTTGCGGGTTCTACTGCCGATGCATTTACTCTTTTGGAAAGATTTGAAGAGAAACTCAATGCTTATGGAGGTAATATGAAACGCGCTAGTATTGAATTAGCAAAAGATTGGCGTACCGACCGCTATTTGCGCAGATTAGAAGCCATGATGATTGTGGCGGATAAAGAAGAAGCCTTGATTATATCTGGCACAGGTGATGTTTTAGAACCCGAAAATGGTATAGCGGCCATTGGCTCTGGTAGTAATTATGCACTTTCGGCAGCTTTGGCACTAAAAAAACATGCCTCCCACCTAACAGCCGAAGAAATGGTCAGAGAAGGCTTAACCATTGCAGCTGATATTTGTATTTATACCAATCATAACTTTGTGATTGAAAAACCATCAGCATAACTATTCAAAAAACAGTATCTAAATTTAGTGATTTAGCCAATAAGCAATTGTTGCTCATTGGCTAAATCACTACCGCTTTAAGACTTTAATCTACGCTTACCGCCTTATTGATTACCTTCTCCACGAGCGAAAATAATAAAATCTGTTACGGGTAATTCATTCATCTTTCCTTTTAGATGACTTACAAGCTGCCCTCTATGATAACCAGAGTGAAAAGATAAATGAGTTAAAATCTCGTACAAACTTGAAGAATAAGTTTCACCTTGTCCTGTGGTATAGTTTATCGTTTTTCCAAAAGTTAATTCCTCGCTCTGTTCTACCAGCTCCTTCCATCGCTGAGTCACATTACGAAGCATAATCACGCATTCCGAGAAATCCTTCGTTTCCCACAAAGGAATATAGCCACGTACTTCTCTGGCACGGTTATACCAATTCAAATGTGCTGCAAGAATGTGTGATAATAATTCTAAAGAACGGGAATCTGGGCGGTCAAGAGATTGTAAAGCTTGTATAATTTGCTCGTTTGCCCAAGCTTCATAATTTATTATTTTAGAAAAATGATACTTCATAGTAAAAGAATTGGGTTTTGTATGTATGTTGGCAGTATCTAAAAATCGCTTGGTGTGCTTGTTGTAAATGGTATCATTATTTAAAAAACTCTATAATTTGTTATTTTATCAAAATACTTCACATTTACTTTTATCATTAAAATAATAAAAAATAGTCCTAATCTTTGTATATTCGACTAAAACTTTTTCTCATAAACTGATTTTTATCAAGATTTAGAAAGTTTTTATCAAAATAGGAACTAAAATCAACATAATCTTGTAAGTTTATAGACTAATTAGAGTACACAAAGAAATAAACCTAAAACAAAAAGTAATATGTCATTGAGATTAGGAGATATCGCCCCAGATTTTACCGCAGAAACAACACAAGGTACAATCAATTTTCACGAATGGATAGGTGATTCATGGGCACTGTTGTTCAGTCACCCAGCAGATTTTACACCAGTTTGTACAACTGAGCTAGGTAAAACCGCTTTGCTTAAAGGTGAATTTGAGAAAAAAGGTGTAAAAGTTATTGCTGTATCGGTAGATGACTTAGACTCTCATCAACGTTGGATTCCAGATATTGAAGAAGTGAATGGAGTAGCCGTAAACTTCCCAATCATAGCCGATGAAAACCGCAATGTAGCCACCTTGTATGATATGATTCACCCTAATGCTTCAGAAAAGGCTACAGTTCGTTCGGTATTTATTATCGGTCCAGATAAAAAAATTAAATTAACTTTGACATACCCTGCATCAACAGGCCGTAACTTCCAAGAATTGTTGCGCGTGATTGACTCTTTGCAGCTGACTGCCAACTACCAAGTAGCTACTCCAGCAGATTGGAAAGACGGTGAAGATGTAATCATTACGCCTGCCGTAAAGACTGAAGATGCTAGCGAAAAATTCCCGAAAGGATTTACGGTGGTAAAACCATATTTGCGTACAACACCACAGCCAAACAAATAGGTTGTTTTGTGCTATGTTTGGCTTTGAATTAAAATTAAGCAAGTTGAAATTGAAGCTATAGAGCGGTAATTCTTTGCATCTTAAGCCGAGTCATACATAACAGAGCAATAACAAAAAAAGCGTTCGAAAATCAATTTTCGAACGCTTTTTGCTAACACAGCAGGCATGTAAGTCCAATTCCAAATTATAGAATGCCTTATGACAATCTTTTCTATCAAAATCTTCTTTCAAAAGCGCAAGTAGTTCAGAAATAGTTTAGTATGAATTTTATATTTTTGCAAAATGATTCAACTATTACTGAAAAGATATTTCGCTTTACCACGCAATATAAAAATCGCCATACTTGTTACGATTTTCCTGTCAATTATTTCCCTTATTATTTGGGGGATTTATGGCATTGTTTTGCTTTTTAGACCCAATCCCAATGGATGGGAAAAGGTTTCTAAATTGGGGATTTCAATGCCACTCAAATACGAAGTACATGGAATTGACGTATCTCATCACAATGGCGAAATCAATTGGAAGAAGGTAAAAAAAATGCGTTTTGAGGAAAATCTCAAAATAGAGTTTGCCTTCTTGAAAGCAACAGAAGGCATTACGCATGCCGACCGCCAATTTGAACGTAACTGGGAGCATGCTCGAAAGCTCGGAATGAAGCGAGGAGCCTATCATTTTTATATTGCTTGGCGCGAACCAGTAGGACAAGCCCGTAATTTTATCAATTCTGTCAAATTAGAAAAAGGCGACTTTGTGCCTGTTTTGGATATCGAACAAAACTCCCTGAAACCAGACGAACAAATTATCCGTGAAATTGGCGTTTGGCTCGAAATGGTAGAAAACCATTATGGTGCAAAACCAATTATTTATACTAATCCCAATTTTTATAAGAAGTTTATTAAAGGAAATTTTGATGAATATCCACTTTGGATTGCAGATTATTCCAAAGAATCTTTGAAAGGATATGGTTCCAAATTATGGTTTTGGCAACATAACAAAAATGGCTGGGTTGAAGGTATAAAAGGTACTGTTGATTTCAATGTGTTTCTTGGAAATAAAGCCGAATTAGAAGATTTATGTATACAGTAATAAAAAAATCCCCACTGATATTTTTAGTGGGGATTTGTATTTATATTGATGTAATCTTAGCCAATTTTCTCGAAAACTTCCTCAATCGTTAACTTGAACTGCTCGCCCGAATTCATGTCCTTGAGCGTCAATACGCCATTTTGCATTTCATCAGAGCCAACAATTACTACAAAAGGAATCTTCTTACGATCGGCGTAATCCAATTGCTTTTTGATTTTTGAGTTGTCAGGAAAAACCTCCGCATTGATACCTTTTTCACGAGCTGCACGAAGCAATGGTAATGTATAATTTTGTTCTTCTTTTCCGAAATGACAGAACAATAATTTGGTGGTTACAGTCTGGTTTTCTGGGAATAACTTCAATTCTTCCAAGACATCATAGATACGGTCGACGCCAAAAGAAATGCCAACACCCGAAAGACCCGGAACACCGAATGTTCCTGTTAGGTTATCATAACGCCCTCCACCTGTGATAGAGCCAATTTGAACATCCAAGGCCTTTACTTCAAAAATTGCTCCTGTATAATAAGACAAACCACGAGCAAG
>NZ_JBMLSD010000295.1:0-2360 GCF_049240685.1 Flectobacillus sp. | reverse complement strand
TATTTGACTTGATGTTCAACTTAGGTGCAACAGAAGATCAATTAGATTTCCAAACGCTTTACGGTTCATCTAAACAAGGATGGATGAGTACCGACTGGAAACGCAAAACTGAAGATATTACTGAATTATTAGATGTAATCATCGACAATATTCCTGCGGCTCCAATCAATGAAGGTCCTGCTCAAATGCAAATCACTTCATTAGACTACTCTTCATTCGTAGGTCGTATCGCTATTGGTCGTGTTCACCGTGGTACTTTCAAAGAAGGACAACAAGTTGCTTTGATGAAATCTGACGGTACTGTGAAGAAAATGAAAATCAAAGAACTTCAAACTTTTGAAGGTCTTGGTAGAGCAAAAGCTGAAGAGGTTTCCTCTGGCGAAATTTGTGCAATGATGGGTATCGATGACTTCGAAATTGGCGATACTATTTCGGACGTTGAAGTACAAGAGGCATTGCCACGTATTTCGATTGATGAGCCAACAATGAACATGTTGTTTACCATCAACAACTCTCCATTCTTTGGTAAAGAAGGTAAATTTGTAACATCTCGTCACCTTCGTGATCGTTTGTACAAAGAAACTGAGAAAAACTTAGCCTTAAAAGTTGTCCCAACCGATTCTGAAGATAAATTCTTGGTGTTTGGTCGTGGTATCCTTCACTTGTCTGTTTTAATCGAAACGATGCGTCGTGAAGGTTACGAATTACAAGTAGGTCAGCCGCAAGTAATTTTCAAAGAAGGTCCTAATGGTGAGCGCTTGGAGCCAATCGAAACATTGGTAGTAGACGTTCCTGATGAGTCTGCTGGTAAAGTAATTGAATTGGCTACACAAGGTAAAGGTGAGTTATTAATTATGGAACCAAAAGGTGATTTGCAACATTTAGAATTCAACATTCCTTCGCGTGGTTTGATAGGTATGCGTTCTAAAGTGTTAACAGCTACTTTTGGTGAAGCAATTATGGCACACCGTTTCAAAGCGTATGAACCTTACAAGGGACCAATCCCTGGCCGTATCAACGGTTCTTTGATTTCGATGAACTCAGGTTCGGTTACCGCTTATGCAGTAGATAAATTACAAGACAGAGGGGTATTCTTTATCGATCCAGGTGAGGAAGTTTATGCAGGTATGGTAGTTGGAGAGCATAACCGTCAAAATGACATTGAAGTAAACCTTCAAAATGCTAAACAATTAACGAACATGCGTGCTTCTGGTACGGATACTAACGTTAAAATTGCTCCGAAAATCCAATTCTCATTGGAAGAGTCAATGGAATATATCCAGAAAGATGAGTACTTAGAAGTAACTCCTCAATCGATTCGTATGCGTAAAATCTATTTGGATCCAAGTGTACGTAAGCGTATGGAACAAAAAATGGAAATGGCTTAGTCATAAAAAACAAAACCCCTCTGATTCAAGTCGGAGGGGTTGTCCTTTTACCACTAATTGCTTTATAATTTCTATCTATATAGACAGTGTTTTCTACAAAAGGGTTGTATGGCATAAGTATTTTTTTTTATTTTTTTTCTAAAAAAACTAGTTCTTCCTGATAATCAAGGCAATAAAAAAACTCCCAGAAAAATTCCGAGAGCTTTCTAAATTCTCCATAAGCTTTGATAATTTCTTTTTACTTTCCTGAGTACTTTCCAATCAATAATTAGACTACTTGCTTTCTAATTTTGACCAAGTATTTTCCAATCTTTATTATTCCATTCTTACTGTGTTGAATAGCAGAAATGCCCTATCATGAGTAGTGTAAATAATCCTACGTATTAGAGGTTGGGATTTGGAGTTTTAACCAACTTTTTTGAATCTAAGTAATCGTACAGAATTAGATTTAACTTTTGTGTTTTAGGGACAAGGCAACAGGCACAAGGCACAGAGTGTTATAATGTTTTTAACGACCACGGACAAGCATTTTTTCCAAAGCCCACCGCCGAAAGCCGATACCTGAAAGCTTAAAGCACAATCTTAAACTTTATTTTGCGTACTAACTTAAGTAATCGTACAGAATTAGATTTAACTTTTTTGTTTTAGGCACTAGGCAACAGGCACGAGGCAAAGAGTGTTGTTAAAATGTTTTTTTCTAACGATAGCTTTGTTATTGCCGAAAGCCGATATCTGAAATCCAAAGGCCCAAAGATTTAAGATTATTTTGGGTAAGAATCAGGAAAGACTAAATTAATAGTGTCTCAAAGGTAAAAATCGAGTATAACCTTTTGATTATGAATATCTTCAAATAACCGATCTGATCACTGGACAAAACGAGAAAGTCTGATTCAGATGTATCGACTTTTTTACACATTTTTTAAAAAAAACAGTTTTAAACTGTTAAAAAAATGAGTCCAAGACTAAGTCTTG
>NZ_JBMLSD010000294.1:0-2669 GCF_049240685.1 Flectobacillus sp. | reverse complement strand
GGACTGATTTTGTTATCTTCATCAATTATAAGAATCTCTTGTTGTTGCTGTGATAAGTAGGTGGGCAAAATAATATTTAATTTTTGAGCCTTTGGCTTTCAGCTTTGGGCATTCGGCAAAAACATATCTATCGTGACTAAAAAACATTTTAACACTCTTTGCCTTGTGCCTGTTGCCTAGTGCCTAAACTCATAAGTTAAATCTAATTGTGCACGATTACTTAATTTAGCTTTTTTGGTTCAATAATTACCTTCTGTGATATATTTCTCGAGGTTAGGTAATCGGTCAAAATAGTATTTAATCAGAGTCGCGTTTTAAGATATTGATAATTATAAATTTCAGTTCACAACTCACAATTCATCATTCAGCACTGATACTGCTTCAACTAACCTTATCAGTAGACAGATACCAAGTCATAAGTCCTGCAAGGGCAGTTGGAATCGCAAAAATTAGAAAGTTGGTGCTCATAGATAATCCTAATCCAATTAAAACACCACCAACGGCTGGGCCAATAATACCTCCTAATCGACCAATGCCAATGGACCAGCCAACGCCTGTAGTTCTGAATTCGGTTGGGTATATACGTGCTGAAACTGCGTACAAGCCAACAAAGCCTCCTTGAATACCAAATCCCAGTAAACCAAAGACAACTATAATCCAATCCGTTCCAACAAAGACCTTGAAAATGGCCATCAAAACCGCCGTTAGAACCAATATGGTTCCTATTGTTTTTTTCAACCCATATTTACTTGAAAAATATCCTTGCGTAATGATTCCGATGAAAGCTCCCAAGTTGAAAACGGTTCCCGCATAAATGGCAAGCTCAATAGATAAACCCGCCGTAGACGCCAACTTTGGTATCCAACTTGTGAGAAAATATAGTGTTGCGAAAGATAAAAATAGCGCTATCCACAACTGAATGGTAGATAATCGAAACGCTGGACTCAATAACAACTTGATAGGAATTTTCTGAAAAGCACTTGGTTTTTCGGGTAAATTAGCGATGGTATCTCTACCCATTTTCAACAATAAATTATTCGCTTTCAGTAAAGCCCCCTCTGGTTGTGATTTTAGGTAAAAATCTAAAGACTCAGCTAAAAAGAAGTAAACCACTGGTACTGAAGCTAATGTACAGCATCCTGCCAATTGAAAAATCGAAGCCCAACCGTAAGTAGGAATAATTTTGGCGGCTACCATTCCTGATAAAACCGCACCAATTGGATACCCTGACAGAGCAAAACTTACCCAAAAATCTTTGGTTTTAACGGGTGCATATTCAGAAGTCAATGCAGCGGTGCTTGCCAGCATACAACCAATACCTAAACCATTGATAAAACGAAAAAATATTAATTGATTAACAGATTCTGCAAAAGAGGTGATAAAAATCGTCAACCCCATCAATAAAGCACTGATAATCATCATTTTCTTACGACCAATCTTATCCGCATAAGGCGCAATCATCAAAGCCCCTACCGACATGCCAACCAATCCCGAACTAAATACCAAACCCAACGCTTCAGCTCCGATACTCCAAGCCTTGGTGATGGCTGGTGCGGCATACGAAATTACCATCACATCCATACCATCGAGCATATTCATCAGAAAACATACCAATATGCTGCTGTATTGCAAAGTGGTCATCTTTGCCGTTTGATTCATCGTTAAATGGGACATAAATTTTTGATTTAGTTAAAAATTACGAATGAGTGAATTGTGATTTTTTTTAAGTGTAATAATTCACAATTCACCCATTCGCAATTCTCAATTCTTTTGGAGCTTAAGCATCTTAATGGCATTTTCTTTCAGAATCAAAGGCTTTACCTGTTCCTTAAAACCTGCTTCGTCAAAGTCTTTGATCCATCTTTCGGGCGTAATCAGTGGGAAGTCCGTTCCGAATAACATCCTGTCTTTCAATAAAGTATTAGCATATTGAACCAGTTGCGGGGGGAAATACTTGGGCGACCAACCACTCAAATCAATATACACATTGGGTTTGTGCATGGCTACAGATAGGGCTTCATCTTGCCAAGGCCAACTCGGATGCGCAATGATGATAGGACAATCTGGAAAATCAATGGCTACATCATCCAAATGAATCGGATTTGAGTATTCCAAGCGAAGTCCACCACCACCACGAACACCACTGCCAAACCCAGAATGACCCGAATGAAAAAGCATAGGCAGTTGATATTCAGCAATGACTTCATATAGATGATAGGCCATTTTATCTTGCGGATAAAAACCCTGTACCGTCGGATGAAATTTAAAGCCTTTTACCCCATAATTTTCAATCAAATCTCTAGCTTCACGTGCGCCCATACGTCCTTTGTGAGGGTCTATACTCGCAAAGGCAATCATGACATCATCGTTTTTTAAAGCACCTTCAGCGACTTCGATATTAGGAATACGGCGCTTGCCAACATTAAATTCTGAGTCTACCGTAAACATCACAAAGGCCATATTTCGCTCACGATAATAATCCGCCGTTTCTTGTATCGTAGGGCGTTTATCCGATTTGAAATATTTTGCAAACGCTTCATCAAACTCGCTCCGATAATCGTCATGCGGTTGACAGCACGATACCTCTGCATGTGTATGTACGTCAATAGCAACTACTTTCTGAATATCAATCATATCTTTCTACAAGTGTTTATTTCATCCAAATATCT
>NZ_JBMLSD010000293.1:0-1281 GCF_049240685.1 Flectobacillus sp. | reverse complement strand
TGAATCATCTGAGTATATCTGAATTTAAAAAAGCTCTTGTTCTTGGTGTGTTTATTCACCAATTTTCAGAAACTATCAATTCTATTTTTAATCTTCATGAAAAAAATCCTATTTACTTTGTTGACTTGTTGTGGAATGAGTCCATTATTTGCGCAACAAAAAGCTCCATTACCTGCACTGCCTGGCGCTTTTGCTGATCCTCACGTAGCTGTTTTTAATGGCAAATATTATATCTATCCAACCACTGATGGTTTTGAAGGTTGGTCTTCCGATTATTTTACGGTATGGTCTTCAAAAGATATGAAGAAATGGAAAAAAGAAGGTACGATTCTCGACTTCAAAAAGGACCTTACTTGGGCAAAAGAGCGTGCTTGGGCACCTGCAATCGCTTTTAAAAACAATAAATACTACTTCTATTTTTCGGCCGATACCAACATTGGTGTGGCAGTAGCCGACAAGCCAACAGGCCCTTTTAAGGATGCTTTGGGTAAACCTTTGATTACCAAAGGACAATACCAAGCGCAGATTATTGACCCGATGGTCTTTGTGGACGACGATGGACAAGCCTATATTTATTTCGGACAGGGGAGATGTTATATTGCCAAGTTGAACCCAGATATGATTTCAATTAATGAAGCATCAATGGTTTCGTACAAGCCTGAAGGTTATAACGAAGGTTCTTTTTTGCTCAAAAGAAATGGCAAATATTACTTGATGTGGTCAGAATACGACACTCGTGACCCACGTTATTCGGTAGCGTATGGCGTTTCGGATTCGCCGATGGGTCCTTTTGTGAAAGCTCAAAATAATCCAATTCTCAAAGGCCACGATGAGGTAAAAGGCGCTGGTCATCACTCGGTAGTACAAGTACCAGGCAAAGACGAATGGTACATTGTTTATCACCGTTTTATTATTCCGAATGGGAATGGATACAACAGAGAGACTTGTATTTCTCCCATGCGATTTGATGCTGATGGAAATATCCTGCCTGTTGAGGTTTACGAGAAAAAGTAAAAATATAGACGAGTGCTGTAGACTTAGAGCTATCGCTCATGATGTGATTAGTTTAATTGTAGAGACGCAATATTTTGCGTCTTTAGCAAAGCCATATTTAGAAGAATAGTATCAAAAAAGCGGTCAGAAATTGTTTTTCGACCGCTTTTTTGATAAAAATGGGAGACTCATCCTACCTAAAAATGTATAGATTATGTGTTTTAGGCATTAGGCAACAGGCACTAGGCAAAGAGTTTTAACATGTTTTTTAGTAAATACAAATATGTT
>NZ_JBMLSD010000292.1:0-1667 GCF_049240685.1 Flectobacillus sp. | reverse complement strand
CTCAGATATACTATTAATTTAATCTTTCCTATCATTTAGTTTTTTTTTCTGTAAAACCCCTTACCACTACTTTTAGGGATTTCACAGAAAAAAAATTATATGTAGCTTTGCCATCAATAATCCAATAGCCTAAATCCTGAATTATCCCACCTGAATCTGTTTGAGACAGGTGCCTATCATTTCCTAATACTTTTTGTTTGTTGCTAACATTCATGTTGAGGTTTTTCATCTATCGAAGAAAGATACTTTTACCTTTAGCTAATTTTATGATGCATTGTTCAGAATAAAAAAGTAAATTGGGAGAGAATTTAGAAATGGTCTAAAGTAAAATAAGTAAAATTGCTTAAGAGCACTTGTAGTAATACATGAAGCAATATACGCTTACCAAAAGACCTGTAGATTTTTATCTAAACCATTATATCGAGTTGGTATACGCTATAGTTACACTTCTTTGAGTTCTTTAATTATACGCTATCTCTCTCGGTATGGGACAAGTTACCTTGGTGGCGGTTCCCAAATCATTATCGCACTTCTTGCATATACAATGTGGTAAATTTTACCCAATTCAGGCTCGTTTACTTGCTTCATTTGATTTATTTGAATTAATACTGTAGTCCATAAAACGACTATTTGATTTTATTCTATTTGCCTTAGTAGTCATATAAATCAATCAGGACTTCTTGAATTCGAGCAATTCGAGGGGTTAACTAATATGCTCTAAATTCAAAAATTGAGCGGTAGAAATAGTTATAAAAACAAAAGGATTTATACAATCTTATCTCCTAAACGGTTTTCTATCGATTGATTTTGGATAAGGTTTTACCCAAGCTAAGTATTGAGTAAAAGATGAGCAAAAAATATGAAGAGCAGTAATTTTTTTGAGGTTGTATTCTACGACCTCAGTATAACCGTTTTGCCTAAGTTTTCATGAATTGATGTTAATCCAATTTTCAAAGTTAAACCCACCAAATAAATACCATGAACACTAATATGTTAAACCTACTAATTTCACTATTACTTCCTGCATTCGTAGCATTTCTTTATGTTAGCTACAAATACAACCTTTATGTGCACAAACGATTAGTTTCGCACAATCATTGTCCTGTATGCTCGCAGAATTACGGCACGCGCGTAAAAACACCTTTCCTAATGAGCAAGTTTAGAGAGATGAAAGGAATTCAGGTAAAATCTTACAAGTGCCTTTCATGCAAGTCTGTATTTTTTGTTAAGGAAGACCTAAAAGCTGAGGAGACGTATACACAGAAGGGTTAATGATATTTTATGCATTTACCTACTAAATTTAGGAAAATTCGAAGGTGGCAATTAAGCTTAACTTGAGTTTTGTGTAGTCCGCTATGAAAATATATATTCAGAAGTCTGATATCTTCTGAACAATAAACCTGTGCCTTAGCAGCACGCTTTGCGCTTATTCTATGTCAATTAAAGCGTATTTAGCTTGGTAAGGCAGTTGATTAATACTAGTACAAAACAATTGCATCTAAGTAAAGAGACGTCATTAGTTAAGAGTAAAGCTGTTATTGTATCATAATCAAAAGGTTACCCTCAACTTTTACCTTTGAGATTAAATAAATAGTATATCTGAGGCAAAATTTAACTATAACCTTTTGATTATGAATATCTTTGAACAACCAATATACTATTAACCT
>NZ_JBMLSD010000291.1:6683-8565 GCF_049240685.1 Flectobacillus sp. | reverse complement strand
CCTGAGTTTTCAGCAGTAATTGTGAATTTCTCTGTCATAGCACCTGCTTTTGCTGGTACTTTTACACGTAAAGCATCATCTGACTCTTTGTAGTCGTAGGCACCCCATTGGTTTGATTTTTTGTTGAAAATAATTACCCATTCTTTTTCGCCAGGGATAGAGAACAATGCGTATTTCCCTGCTTTCAATGCTTTTCCTTCAACTGTTACGTCCTTTGATACTTCAAAAACTGTAGCTTCGTTTGCACCAGTACGCCATACTTTGCCATAAGGAGCCAAGTCACCAGCCCATACGTTACGACCTTTTACCGATGGTTGGCTATAGTCGATTTTGATAGTAGCGCCGTTTACGGTAGCTGTGGCAGTTGCTGGAGGTGATGGTCTTTTAGCTTTGTCACCTGCGCCATGTTGTGCTTTACCTACAAAAGCAATAAGAGTTAGTAAAGACAAGAAAAGTAATTTTTTCATTTTGTAAAATGGTTTTGATTGAAAGTACGCTATACTATTTCATTTATGATATTAACGAAATTTAGGTCGAAAGTTCTTTAAAATCTCTCTGAGTTTTTGATTTTTTCCCTGAACAACACCTATTTCACGCTTTTCGGAGAAAATTGTAAGATATAACCCGACTTTCCATTTCCTTCCGACGAAATAAATAATTCACCCTGAGGCGTGAAGCATATTCCTTCGGGTTGTGTGTATAAGCTTGGGTCTAAATCTATGATAGCTTTTTTGTGACCATCCTCTGCCAACACCAGCAGTTTTTTGCCTTGTGATGCGATGATATAGGTATCGCCATTTAAAGGATGAATGGCTATACCTGATGGACGAAATTCTTTGCCACCTTTATCTGTTTTTACTTGAGATTCGGGGATACCAATGTATTTGAACAAAGACTGATTGTTGAGATTATAGGCATAAATCATCTTTACATCGTCTTTGTCTTTGCTTCTCTGCTTGGCAGCCAATAACAAATAGTTCTTCTTGGGGTCATAGCTCAAACCTTCATATTCTTTGACGTCTTTGTGCGAACAATCGAGGTCTCTTTCAAATGGCTCTTCTATTTTGAAACTATGGATTTTACCATTGCTTTTCAGGATAAATATTTCGTCGCCTACCACTTCTACTCCTTCATAGTCTCCAGCCTTGCCAAAATCGACTTTTTTGACAATTTCTTTTTTGACAAAATCATAAATAAAAAGTGTTCCTTCTTCGTCGTTGACACAAGCCAATTGGTTTTTCTTGTAAAAAGACAAACCCGAAATCTCGTCGAGCGCTCTAGGTAATAGATACTTTTGTACAGGTTTATTTAAGTTATAGGGAATACTTTCACCTTTAACCTCTTCTTTTTCAGCATTTTCAGCTTTTTTGGCTGAACAAGCTACTAAGAGACCAAGTGCACAAAAGCCCAAAATAAGTTTTTTCATAATAGTTTCTTTATAAGTGATGAATTATTGGATTGCGGGTTTCGGATGTTGGATTTCAGAATTATCAAAAACTGTATTTCAAACACTCCTGAAATCAGCAATCCCAAATCCGCAATTGCTAAGGTTCTTCTGACAGAACCATTATTTACTTTAGCTTTTATTTTTATCCGAATGCCCAAGGCTTTTTTCTGGACAAACTTTATCTCGCACCAATTGCTTTAATTCTTTAATTTCGGGAAAACGCCCTTCTCTTTTTCGGTCAAAAAGAATTTCATCTTCGACCATAATAGTAAATCGCCCTGCAATTTCGGAAGGAATGAGCGCCACTTCGCCTAAGTCCTCCGCAAAGGTAGTAAGTAATTCCTGAGCCATCCAAGCCGAGCGCATCAGCCAGTTGCATTTCGGACAATACTCTATCGACAAACGAGGTTTTGTTCGGATTGTTGTCATTTTAGT
>NZ_JBMLSD010000291.1:2427-6583 GCF_049240685.1 Flectobacillus sp. | reverse complement strand
ACACATTCCACCAATACGTCATTTTCAAAACAATTGCTCGGTCTTTGATACCGAACGAATTAGGCACATAATTGTCGGTATATACCAAGAAAATATCCGATGCTGGTTTGTATCGCCATTGAATACGGGTATTGAGGTTTACATTTTTTTGCTGTTCGTTGTATTGAAAATACGTTGTCCAGTACAAATTATTAGTAAACGTAATATCTACTTTTGAACGAATCAAGAAAAATTTCGCTGACTGTTTAGATATAATATCATTGGCACTATTTGCAACCGATACATTGCGAATATCGTTATAATCGGCTCCTACCGAAAAGCTCACATACGGCTGAAAACGATATCCTATCAAGCCCGTAATACCCACTCGTGTACCATCGCCATAGTAACCACCCACACGCGTAGAGAGCGTGTAGGTTAGTAGTCGCTTAGACGTTGACACATAATCAAATCCCGCCGAATGCCACGAATGCTCGCTTTGATTGGCTACGTAATACTCTGAGGTATAAGGGTTTAATGGATTAAATTTGAATTGTAGTTTTACATAATCTCTGGCAGTCCAGAGGGTTAGAGCACTCCTATTTTTCATCTGAACTGCATAAGCAAATATATTGGTATAATCTGTCAATTTGCTATTGGTATTCCAATAATTGATAGATTCTACGGTCGGACCATGTACAAATACCTTACTAGTAGGGCTTTTGGGATACAGCAAATAAGTCAAGGCTGGATCTATTTTGAAATAACCCACACGAGGCACATATCCTACTTCGGCATTATAGTTTTTGCCTACGTATTCATGTTGCCATTGTATCACCCAGTGGGTGCCATTATGCGAGAGGCTAGTTGCTTGTACGAAGTCATCACCCGAGGCAGTATTAGTACTGCTTGTAGTTTTTGGTGTAAATGATTTTAGCACCAAAAACTTACCTGTCCACAAATTACTGGCAGAAGCTAGATTATATTCAAAACCAAGGTTACGATTGTATTTGGTATATCCTATATTTTTATTTTCGTCAAAATTGAGCGCTTCTTTATTCAAAAACATCAAACCTATATTTGACCTTGAAAATATTTTTTGTTGAAGCACCAAGGTCGAAAAGTTTTGTGTTGGTTTTCCCAACGCACTATTAGGGTCGGTTTGCATATTCATCAAACCAATACGCAAGTTATTATTGAGTTTTCCACTTAAACGAGCCCCAAATTGAATCGGCGAACCTAAACCTATCCTTCTGGAGAAAAATGGACGAATAGATTTGAATCCAAAATTGTTAAACAAATCGGAATTTTCGAGAAAAAACTGTCTTCTTTCAGGAAAAAACAGCTCAAAACGATCAAGATTGGTCACTTGCTGGTCGACATCTACTTGTGAAAAATCAGGGTTGACAGTCAAGTCCAAATTCAGTGCTGAAGACACTGCGATTTTGGCATCTAATCCAACGTCTTTTCTAATAGTAGCATCGCTACCCTTGGCGTAATCTTTGTTGACGCCCGTCAAGGCATACGGAATAATCGAGAAATTATTTTTGGGCGTTGGTGGTGGGGTATCCCATACCAACGAACCTGTATACGCCAAAGTAATACTAAAAAACTGCTTAGGAATTCGAGCCCAGGAAGACTTTTCATTAGATTTTAAATCCAAACGACTAAAGTTCATTCCCCAACGCGTTTCGCCAGCTTTATAACGCAGGGTTTTGAAAGGAATAGCAGCCTCCATCACCCAGTAGTCACCCATATATTTGGTGGCCGAATACCATTTATTATCCCAGTTTGGATTTAGGTTAGTTCCCTCCGAAATAATACCATCAAATTGCGCTCCTGCTGCATTTGTCCCAAAAACAAAGCCATTGGTTAGGTCATTGAAAGGCTCTAAAATCAACCAAAGGTTATCGTTATTTCCAAAGCTAAAGTCTCGTTTTAGGGATTCTACGATGTAGGATTTGTTTTTGATGGATTCATGGCAAATAGCGGCTACATACAAGAAATGTTCGTCGTAAGTAAAACGAAATTCCGTTTTGCCATTAGCCTTGGCGGTATCGGTAGGTGTAATCATCCAAAAATCACCGCCCAGTTGGGTATCTTTCCAAGCGGGGTCTTCGAGGCTGCCATCAATATGAATTTTCCCTGTTGCGGGCTTTATATGATATTGAGTCGATGCATTAATTTTTTGGCCTCGTATCGATAAAATGTTGATGAAAAAAATAGAAAGAAGTAGTAAAGTTTTCTTCACAGTTTGGCTGTTGTTAAATGTTAAGGTAATCTAGCAAAGGTAAAGTAATTACTGATAAATCTACGATATAAGTGTGATGCCTTGTAAGGGAATTACTCAAATAAAAAATACTTATAATACAAATGAAAAAACAAATAAATTAACACACTTCCAAATATTATTCTTCACTTATCTATTATTTCATCAGTAGTTATACATAAAAAGAATCTCAAATTTAAGCCAGCTTTTTCGAAATACCCTCACAATTCAAAGATTGTTTTTACCTTTCAATCATTTTCAAACCAATGGCTCTAAGGTTTTTCTAGCAAAGCTCTTGCTAAAGTATCTTGTATTCGGTAGAATTTGGAACTAAAGGGCTTATTGACTAATTTGTAAAAACTTGTTTTTCAGAAAAACAATCTTTCATATTGTTTTAGAAAACTTTAAGTCCATTTTTCACCAACTAAATTTTGTCTTATCTCCCCAATAACCCCAAAACCACCCTATGCAAAACTCCTCCGAAAATCAAGGAAAATTAGTACGTTCGATTGGTCTCTCCTCCGCTGTTGTCCTCGTAATCAGTTCTGTAATTGGTACTGGAGTATTCAAAAAAATTGCCCCCATGTCGGCCGAACTACAGTCGCCTGGACTTGTCCTTACCGCATGGTTGGTAGCGGGTTTAATTAGCTTGGCTGGTACGCTTAGCAATGCCGAAGTAGCAAGTATGTTGGCAGATTCGGGGGGAGATTTTGTGTACTATCGTAAAATTTATAATCGTTTTTTTGCCTTTCTTTTCGGCTGGACCAACTTTGCAGTGATTCGTACAGCATCCATTGCGTCTATTGCTTATGTGTTTGCGCAATCTTTGAATAGCTTGGTGCCTATTCCTAACTCGTCGCCCGAAATGAGCGAAATGAGTTTTTTAGGACTGCATTTTCTGGACAATTTAGGCATCAAGTTTATCGCTATTGCCCTAATCATCTTTCTAACCTATTTTAATACTAAAGGCTTAAAATTGGGCGAAAAACTCAGTAATACCCTCGTGACGCTGATGGTAATAGTGATGTTGGGTATTATCATTTTAGGGCTTACTTCGAGTGTAGGTAACTGGGATTATCTCAAACAAAATAGCGTCAAATTTAATCCAGAGGAAATGCAAGGCGGTACCTTGTTCAAAGCCTTGGCATTGGCATGTTTGAGTGCATTTTGGGGGTATGAAGGCTGGAATAGTGTGGGCTATATTGGTGGCGAAATCAAAAATCCACAAAGGAATCTTCCCTTAGCGCTAACCATCGGGATGATTATCATTATTGCGATGTATATGATGATGAACTTTGTGTATCTCTATATTTTACCAATTGACGAGTTTATCAAAATTCACGAGACCAAAAACGGCATTGGTGCTGTGGCGGTGGTTACGCATTTTCTTGGTTCGTATGGAGGAGTCTTGATTTCGTGTTTGATTTTGGTAACTACCTTCAATTGTACGAGTAGCACGATTTTGTTGGCTTCGCGTCTTTTTTATGCCATGGCGCACGAAAAAATGTTTTTCAAACAAGTGGACTATATTCATCCAAAATACAATACTCCATCAAAAGCCTTGACATTACAAGCAGTTTGGGCATCGTTATTGGTACTTTCGGGCACTTTCGACCAGCTGACAGATATGTTGATTTTTGCAGCCTTTATTTTTTATGGCGCTACAACATTTGGGGTATTTATTTTACGTAAAAAAATGCCAGATGCTCCACGTCCATACAAAGTAATCGCCTATCCATTTGTCCCTGCGATTTTTATACTTTTTTGTATTGTTCTGTTGGTAAATACCTTGATGGAGCGCCCAAACGAAGCCTTAATCGGTCTAGGCCTTATGGCAACTGGTCTGCCTTTTTATTTTTACTGGAAAAAGGGGGATTAATTTGGGAATTTGAAAATTTGAAAATTTGA
>NZ_JBMLSD010000291.1:0-2327 GCF_049240685.1 Flectobacillus sp. | reverse complement strand
ATATTAGCATGAACAGATGTAGCGGTAACCCTTGCGGTTGCCGAACTCAAAATGGCAACTGCAAGGGTTGCAGCTACAAAAAACTTATTTTATACAGTATCAATCAAAACAGGCGGTAAAACTTCGTTTTTAACCGCCTGTTTTGATTAAAGCCATTTCAACATTTTCGTCATGGGTGAATAAATTCACCCACTAAGTGGAATTGTTGGTCGAGGGCTGGTTATGTTATTATCTTTAACGCTAACCAATTATGAGATTTTCAAAATTCTAAATCGTATTATTCTCCAATCCTAGAACTTTCAAATTTTCAAATCCTCAAATTTTCAAATCATGAATTATTCCACACCCAACAACTCCACTAAAGTATCGTAGCTGATGGTCGTAAAATCTGGTGCTTGTAGGTGCGTATGAGCTAGCTCCTCTGCGGTATGTGAGGTTGTGATACCGATTACTTTCATTCCTGCACTCAAACCAGCTTGGATTCCTTGCATAGCGTCTTCTGCTACTACACAATGTTCGATTGGTACACCTAATTTTTCGGCTGCTTTCAAATAAATATCTGGCGCTGGTTTGCCATGTTTTACCATCGAAGCATCTACAATTTCATCAAAATAATGACGAATGCCTGCGTTATCCAAAGTAAAATCGACGTTAGCAGGAGGAGCAGAAGTACCAACGGCCAATTTCACACCTTTAGCTTTCAATGATTCCAAAAGCTCTACCAAACCATTGGCAGGTTTGATATGTGGCAAATAAATCGAGCGATAAATGACTTCTTTTTCTTCATTCAGGGCATGTGCCAATTCTGGTTCTACCTCACGTTTGAAGAAATAATTCATGGTATCTTGTGCGTTTTTACCGTTCAAATTTTGAAAAAACTCCTCACGATTTAAAGGAATGTTTTTATCGGCACAAAACTCCAACCATGCTGTTACATGAAATTCAAGGTTATCAACTAAAACCCCGTCCATGTCAAAAATAAATGCAATTTGTGTACTCATAGAGATTGGGATAAGTTTGTCGTAGCAAAGCATTATCCATTATTGAAAAAATAGTTTTTAAGCGTGAATAATAGGAAAATAAGATTTAACACTCTTTGCCTTGTGCCTAAACACATAACTAAAATCTTATTCTGCACGAATACTTATATCACCTCTAAGGCTTGGTTCAAATCCTGTTGAAGCTCTTCTACACTTTCTAAACCAATATACAAGCGCACCATACGATGCTCCTCATTGCTTGAATCATAATTTTCTGGACGAATTCCTGCGGCCTTGGGCATCACTAAAGATTCATGTCCACCCCAGCTAACAGCCAACAAAAAATGTTTGAGTCCTGTCGCAAATTGCTCGATTTGCTCATAAGTTACTGGCGGAAGCACAATTGTCAACAATCCGCAAGCACCCGTCATTTGTTTCCGAGCCAATTCGTACTGAGGAAAATCGGTATCGAAAGGAAATATTACTTTTGCGATTTTCGGGTGATTTTTCAAAAATGGCAACAAAGCCATCGTACTTTCAGAAATATGCTTCAAACGGATAGGCAAAGTTCGCAAGCCACGCAACAAAAGCCAAGCATTAAATGGAGAAAGACTCGTTCCTGAATTGGAAAGTTCTGAATCAAATATCTTTTTCAACCGAACCTTCGAGCCAGTAATTACCCCCGCAACAGTATCCGAATGCCCTGATATATACTTAGTTGCCGAATGCAAACACAAGTCAATCCCGTAAGCATGAGGATTCTGAAAAAGCGGTGTACAATAACTGTTGTCTATAATAGTAGTAATGCCTCTGGCACGAGCAAAGTTCCCAACCGCCTCTAAATCCTGCAACTCAAAACTAAACGAATTAGGTGATTCGAGATAAATCAGGGTGGTGTTTTCTTGCAAAGCCTCTTCAAAATTGCAGATATCTCTACCGTCGATATATGTATGTTTGACATTGAATTTTGGCAATACAACCTCAAACATATTTCGAGCCCAAGAATAGGGCTGGCGAACCGAAATAATATGATCCCCAGCTTTGACATTTGCCAAAATCGAACAAAAAATAGCCGAACTCCCAGAGTTAGTCACAAGCGCATCTTCAGCACCTTGCAAAGCTGCTAATTTGAGCCTGAGCATATCTACCGTAGGATTTTTGGCTTTAGTATAAATATAATCGCCAGCATATTCGTCTTCAAAAGTTGAGCGCATACTAGCAAAATCCTTAAACGCAAAATTAGAGGTTTGGATAATGGGCGGAGCCACAGCCTGATAATACAAATCACGCTCCTCGCCAAGTTGGTTGATAATTAAAGAAATGTCTTCCATAAGTTTTGTTTTTGAG
>NZ_JBMLSD010000290.1:0-3512 GCF_049240685.1 Flectobacillus sp. | reverse complement strand
GTCCAATCACATCTTTCACAAAAAAGGCCGTTTCGCTCATCATAGGCCCCCAACCTGCTTCGTACCAACCCACTGAGCCATCTTCAAAACGAATTTGTAATTGTCCATAATTATAATTTCCCTCTGGAATATCATCGGTTAATCTTGCCCCAATGGCATTGACTTGCAGGGGCTTCGAGCGAGTCATTTGACACATCACATCGATATAATGAACACCACAATCTACAATTGGACTAAGGCTTTTCATCAAATTTCTGTGCACATCCCACATATATCCATGGCTCTGTTGGTTGAGATTCATGCGCATGACCAAAGGACGTCCTAGTCCCGAAGCCACCTCCACAAATTTTTCCCACGAAGGATGATGTCTCAAAATATATCCAACGACAACTTTCTTATTTTTCTCTTTTGCTTTAGCAGCAACTCTTTCGGCACCAGCTACGGTATCAGCCAAAGGTTTTTCGATAAATACATGACAATCAGCTTCTAATGCCTGAATGGCAAAGGCTTCATGGGTATCAGGATAAGTCGAAATACAAACTGCATCGGGCTTTGTAGCCTCCAAAGCTTCAGCATAGTCGTTAAAAAGCGAATATCCTCCTCCTAATTTCTCGTTGAGTACTTCTTTACTTTTTCCAGTAGAAACAATTCCGCAAATCTCGAAAATTTCTGAATTGTGATAGGCTGTGGCGTGCGAGGCACCCATATTTCCGCAACCAACAACCAATACTTTGATTTTTTGAACTGACATTTTTTTGGTAGTTAAATCAATTTAGATATGTGTCTGTAATCTGTTTATAAAACAATCAATTACGTCAATATCCTCCTATTTTATGAAAATTGGATATGATGTGATTTCTCACTGTTTAGTTCAAATCTATAAATTTATACCGAATTTATTGTCCTGTCGAGTGAAGTTCCTGAGGAAAAGTGCATAGTAACAAAGGCATAAAGAGAAAGGCGAGTTTTATCATTTAACCCAAAACTCTCTCTATGCCTTACTTTTATGGTTTGTACTCAGTAATTGGGCAGCATTACTAGTTCAAGACTTCGTCTTGGACTCATTTTTTATACAGTTTAAAACTGAAACAAACACTAGTTCGAGACTAAGTCTCGAACTAGTGAAGCATACAAGCAACTAATACCCTCTTGCACTTAGGAAATTTTGAATGAAGTCATAGAAATGGCACCCAAAACCGTTTTATCATTAAAAACGCTTACTTCTTCCTGTGCTTGTTGTGTACCAACGGTATAAAGTAAAGGTAAAAAATGATCTGGAGATGGCGCCGATAATTGTACCGCCGAGCCCAAACTTTGATAGTTAATCAAGGATTTATGGTCTTGATTAACGACCATTTTTTTCAACATTGCATTCGCTTCCAAAGCCCAATCATACCCATATTCTGGCAAGTGAAGTTTGTCCCAAGCCAAACGACGAAGGTTATGAACGATATTACCACTACCCACAATCAGTACGCCTTTATCTCGTAATTTGGCAATTTCTTTTGCTAGGTCATAATGATACTGTGGCGCTTGGGTATAATCCAAACTCAACTGTAAAACTGGCACATCAGCCTTTGGATAAATATGCTTGATTATACTCCAAGCACCATGATCTAATCCCCATTGTTCATCGAGTCCAACCTCTGTTGAGCGAATCGACTCCTTAGTTTCCAATGCGATAGAAGGACTTCCTGGCGCAGGATATTGCACATCGAATAAGGCTTGTGGAAAGCCCCCAAAATCGTGGATTGTTTTGGGTTTTGGCATAGCTGTAACAAAAGTACCTCTTGTTTCCCAGTGTGCCGAAATACACAAAATGGCACGCGGTTTAGGTAAATCTTGTCCAATTTTTTTCCACCCTCTCGAAAACTCATTATCCTCAATTGCGTTCATAGGACTACCATGTCCTATGAAAAAAGCAGGCATCCTCTCCGTCCTTGGAGCATTAGCTAACTCATTTAAAGCCTTGATATCCATATTCATAGTGGCTGGCAATATTGCCATGGCCTTTAAAAAATCCTTGCGATTCATGTATATACATTAAATTTCCATAAAGGTAACAATAAATCCATTCTATTCATTTCATGAACAGTAAAATTTAATGTATATACACAGAATTTGTTACGTGAGTCTGGTATTGAGTGATTCACACAAGTAGAGACGTAATATTTTACGTCTTTCATTCCTACACAAGGATTATTTAGCTTACAAAAGGGTTTTTGAAGGGAAAATTTACAAGAACTTTACTTTAAAGAAGCCATATTGATATTGGATTTTGATTACAGCGCCATAATCAATATCAACTGCGAAGACTTTCTGGGCGGGAATTTCTAAAATTAAATGTAAAATCGTTCGTATCACACCTCCATGGCAAACAATGACTTTATCATTTGTAGATTGCTGCAAAGTTTCTTCCCAAACAGATTTTACTCTTTCTATCATCTCGGAAAAACTCTCACCATTGGGAGTCGCAACATTGACAAAGTCTCGCATCCAAAGCTGGCTTTCTTCTTCGGGAATATCGTTCCAAAGTTTCATTTCCCAATTTCCAAAATTCATTTCCATCCATCTCTTATCATTACGGACTAGTTTTTCTGGAAACAAAAAATCAACTAATAGACTACAACGACTCAGCGGACTAGTGAGTAAATCAATATCCCTTTGATTATCAGGAAGTTTAGTCTTAACACCTATTGCTTCCTTCTCAAAGGTATTTGCCAAAGAGACATCACTTTGTCCATAGCATAATCCTTTAGGAACATCCACAGAAGTATGTCGAATCAGGTATATATCCATGACTAAATCTTATTTTACCGTCCAAATTCCTACTAAAGACAAATAGGCGATAACCTCTGTTAATTGTTGAATGCTACCTAAACAATCGCCTGTGTAACCACCAAGCCATTTGGTAAAAAAACGAGCGAGATAGTCTCGCATGAGGAATATAGGAACTAGTATGCCAATAATTTTCCAATCTTGTGTAACGTAAACCACGATACACATAGGTAACAAGGCAAAGATAGAAGCTACGATAAAGGCATCTATCCCAATTTTTTTACCAATAGGTTTTGCTTTACTAAGGGCGTCTTCACGAACATATTCATGGGTAAAAATCATCGACAATGCCGCATATCTGCTGAGTGGATGCACCAACATAAGTGCATATATTTGATAGTCTTTTCCAATATAAAAAAGACTACTTACTTTTAAAACCATCACTAATCCAAGTCCCAACAAGCCAAAAGTTCCCAAGCGGGAGTCTTTCATAATATCCAATATTTTCTGTTTGGTCCAGCCTCCTCCGAACCCGTCGCAAACATCCGCCAATCCGTCTTCATGAAAGCCTCCAGTAGTTAAAATACTCGCAACCAGACTCAAAAGAATAGCAATTGGAAAAGGCAATACCAACGAAAAAAGGTAAAAAACAAGGCTCGAAATAGCACCGACAATCCAACCAATTACTGGAAAATATACTGTTGCTTGGTTGAGCATATCTTCATCATGTTTCA
>NZ_JBMLSD010000289.1:5343-21986 GCF_049240685.1 Flectobacillus sp. | reverse complement strand
CAGAGCACCTGCCTTACAAGCAGGGGGTCCTAGGTTCGAATCCTAGTGGGACCACAAAAAAGCCCTCTTACGAAAGTTTGAGGGCTTTTTTATTTGTATATTATTTCTTTTTACTTTTCTCATACTTCTGTAAATTCCAAATTTTGAGTTTTTTGACTAATGACTTCCCATTTTCAGTAAAAATAGAAAGCCTTTTTGCTTTTTCGGAAGGAAATATCAAATCTGTCATTGTGGTAAGACCATCATTGGCAAAAACCTCTACTGACGTTTTATCTACCAAAATTTGTAATCTTAAGATTCCATTCTTCAAATCATAATTCGCCTGTTCGATACTTGGAAATTGAGAATGAAGCATTACCGAAGACTTGTGTCTATCCAAAATTAAGCCTTTCTTTCTGATATCATAATATACTTTTGTCTCCATAATATTCTTCTTATTATCTACCGAATCTGATTCTTGGGCTATCTTAAAACCTACCTTTTTTGCAGATTTTACTTCTAGTTCAACATCAATCAAATAAGCATTATTAGCAAACAGCATATTACCACTTAAATCTAGGCTATTCTTGATTTTAAAATTCTCCTTCTCAAAAACATCTAATTGAGAAAGATATTCCGACGAAATTAATGGATTTTGTACTAAACGAATGCCTCCTGCTGTATTACGCAATGATATCCTTCTTGGTATGGTCATTTGCCCACGCCAAGGAAAAGTTGGAGTATGACCTGCGTAAGTCAAATTTGTCATCCAGGCTATTAAAGTGGCTCTTTCTTTTGGCAAACCATTGTATGGAATTCCCGCATATACATCTTTTCCATGGTCTACATACAGAGCTTGTTTAGCATCATGGAGATTTATAAAGGTTTTTCCATCAAAATCTCCTACAAAATACTGCATTCCTGTGTATCCTTGGGTCGAACCATTCGATGATAGCATCAGAACCCATTTGGAGGTATTTGAGCCTTCTAAGGGCAATTCGATAAGTGCAGGACATTCCCAAGGTTTTCTTAGGTCGCCTTGATTAGCAAACTCACTCAATAAAGACCATTCTTTCAGGTTTTTTGACCCATAAAAAAGTACTTTATATTCAAGTGGTAAAACTACAGCCATAATCCATTGTGCACTGCTCTTATGCCAAAATACGTTAGGATCACGAAAATCCCTTTTTCCCAAATCTATCACAGGATTATTTCCATATTTGGTAAAGCTCATTCCCCCATCGGTAGAATAAGCCAAATATTGGGCCTGTTTTTTGCCTTCGATATGAGCCGTATAAATTGCAACCAGACAGCCATCTTTCGTATTAGCAAATCCAGATGTGTTAAGAGTATCATAAACAAGACTTCCCGAAAAAATCATAGTACTGTCTTCTCGAAGAGCCACGGGATGTTCGGCCCAGTTTACTAAATCAGGACTTGTTGCATGTCCCCAACTCATGTGCCCCCAATTGTTTCCAAAAGGATTATATTGAAAATAGAGATGATATTGTCCTTTATAGAATAGTAAACCATTAGGGTCATTCATCCAGTTTTTTTGAGGGGTAAAATGAATGAAAGGTCGAAAATATGGTGTTTCAACTTCAGTATTTTGACTAAAACTAGCCATAGGTAAATAAGCCAAAGCACACAAAAGTACCCTTTTTAATAAATGTCTCATAGGTAAACTAGGATGGGATAAAATAAAGATATGAGCAAACTACTTAAATCGACAAGGCTGATTCTACGTACATATTTATACCGTCCCAAACCGCATAATGGTAGCTAGTTTCAGGGCTATCATAGCACCACTCTCCAAGATTAATATATCTAGCTCCTGTTTTGCCTACTTCCAAATCAAGCAATAAATGTCGATGACCAAATATATAATAATCGAAATGTTGAGTTTGCTCTATGGCGAGTGCATGATTCAATAGCCATTCATCTTTGCCCTTAAAGACCAACTCTCTTTTAACACGCTCAGGATCTTTGCGGCTTCCTGACCACCAATGAGCCAAAGAAATACCAATATGAGGATGTAACCAACTAAAAGCCCATTGGCAAAGCTTATTTTCAAAGATACGTTTAAGTACTTTGTAAGCATTATCACCTGGTCCCAATCCATCTCCATGGGCAATATACAACTTCATTAGCCCCTCAGCCTGATTGGCACTGATACTATACTGTTGAGGGTCGCGATATACTTTGATTCCCATTTCTTTTGTAAAGTAGTCAAAAATCCATATATCATGATTACCCGTAAAAAGGATTAGTTCGATTCCTTTGTCAGATAACTCTGCGAGTTTTCCCTGTAAACGAATAAAGCCTTTGGGAACGGCATTGTTGTACTCGAACCAAAAATCAAATATATCTCCAACTAAAAAAATCACTTGCGCATCATGGCTAATTTGATCGAGCCAACGAACAATCTTTTTCTCGCGAGCCAGACTCTCTTCGGGTGTGGGATATCCAAGGTGAAAATCGGAAGCAAAATATATTTTTTTATTGGGTTGAAGTTGAATAGAAATCATGCGTACAAATATCAAATACGAAGTTTTATTTATGCGAAGATAAAGAAAGTAATTGTAACAAAAGATGATTTAAGTTGAAAGCCTATAAATAGAAAAAGCCCTTCGCCTGTGGCGAAGGGCTTTTTCTGTATTGATGATTAAGCAAGCGTTTCTTCTGAATCTTTAGAATCAACATCTGTCGAAGTTTGAGACGCTGATGGTAACTCTTGCTGAGTTTCTTGCTCTTTCTGACGCTCCAGCGCTTTTTCTTTTTCCTCCTCACCTTTTATAAACTCTTGGTAGGTAGTGAGCTGTTCGAAAGGGCGAGAACCTACTAATCGTTCAAGATCGCTTTGGAATAGGACTTCTTTCTTCAAAAGTTCCTGTGCCAAAATTTCTAATTTATCACGCTTTTCGGTCAATAAATCCACTGTACGCTGATAAGCCGCTTGAATAATCTGACGCACTTCTACATCTATTTCGCGAGCGGTAGTTTCGGAGTATGGCTTATTAAAATTATATTCCGAACCTTTTGAATCGTAGTAAGAAATATTACCTAATTTATCGTTCATACCATAGATAGTCACCATGCTGTAGGCTAACTTAGTGATACGTTCTAGGTCATTTTGAGCTCCTGTCGATATTTTACCAAAGATAATATCCTCCGCAGCACGACCACCCAAGGTTACGCACATCTCGTCAATTAATTGTTCGGTACGATATAAAAACTGCTCTTTTGGTAAATATTGGGCATACCCCAAAGCGGCAATACCACGAGGTACGATAGTTACTTTTACCAGAGGATTAGCATGTTCTAAGAACCATCCTGCAATAGCATGACCTGCTTCGTGATACGCTACGATTTTCTTTTCCTCAGGAGAAATCAATTTATTCTTTTTCTCCAAACCTCCAATCACACGATCCATCGCCTCTTGGAAGTCTTTCATATCTACGGCAGTCTTGTTACGGCGAGCAGCAATAAGGGCCGCTTCGTTACAAACGTTAGCAATTTCGGCACCAGCAAAACCTGGAGTTTGAGCCGAAAGCTCACGAGGATCGACATCAGGAGCTAATTTTAGAGGCTTTAAATGTACTTTAAAGATTGCTTCACGACCAACGATATCTGGCTTATCAACCGAAATTTGTCTATCAAAACGACCTGGGCGTAGCAAAGCAGAGTCTAATACGTCAGGACGGTTGGTTGCGGCCATAATGATGATACCAGAATCGGTAGCAAAACCATCCATTTCTACCAATAGAGAGTTTAGGGTATTTTCACGCTCATCGTTTGCACCAGGCATAGCACCCCGACCACGAGAACGACCAACAGCATCAATCTCATCGATAAAAATAATACAAGGAGCTTTTTCTTTGGCCTGCTTAAACAAGTCACGTACACGAGCTGCCCCAACCCCCACAAACATTTCTACAAAGTCTGAACCTGAAAGAGAGAAAAACGGAACACCTGCCTCGCCAGCTACAGCCTTTGCCAATAATGTTTTACCTGTACCTGGAGGGCCTACTAGCAAGGCACCTTTAGGGATTTTACCGCCCAAATCTGTGAATTTTTTCGGATTTTTCAAGAACTCAACAATTTCTTGTATTTCTTCTTTTGCTTCATCCAAACCAGCCACATCATTGAAGGTAATTTTTACTTTTGCCTCACCGTCAAAAAGTGTTGCACGCGAACGACCGATGTTGAAAATTTGTCCTCCTGGACCACCTGCACCTCCCATTCGGAAGAACATAAAGTAAATCCCCACAAACATCAAAATCAACAAACCTGGCCCCATCAAAAACTCAAGAATTCCAGTTCTTTCTTCAGAGGTAGCATGGATACGTTGCTCTCGAGGGATATCTTTTTGTAAATCATTAAGTTCTGATTCGAAAGAGAAAGAAGAATTGATAGGTAATTCGAAATGAGGGCCAGACCCCTGAGCCATTACGCCATTTCCTTGCTGATCACCTAATTCGGTTTTGTATTTTGGTAAAGCCTCCTTTTTGAGTGTTATCTCTACCATATCTTTATTTTTGATAATGGTCAGTTTTGCAATTTCTTTATGCAAAACCATTTGCTCAAATTGTAGCGGCTCGATTGTTTTCAATACACGCGTTTTACTAAGGAAGTAGATACTCACCAAAGCAATAATTAAAGCTACTACTAACCAACCCTGAAATCCTCCGCTTGGAACATTGGGACGACGAGAATTTTTTGGGAAGTCTGATTGTCTGTTATCTCCGCTATTATTTTCTGCCATTGTTTTTTTAATTACACTTTAAATTCATAATTCTGGTTTAGGAAAATGACCTAAAAGATGTAGCCTTGATTCAACAAGGTTGGGCAATTGTCATTATCCCGATAATTTTACCACTTTACACTAATCAACGTCTATTTGAAGCAGATTGTTTCTGAAGAGTATAAATCGTGAAAAGTGGTAAAATACATTTATGAGAGGTTTTAACTGCTGACTAAGCGGCTTCGTCGTCGATATAGGTAAATTGAGCGTCTCCCCAAAGTTCTTCAAGTTTATAAAATTCTCTTCTATCTTTTTTGAATACGTGCACAATTACATCATAGTAATCCAACAAGATCCACTCACGATTAGACTTACCTTCTATACTTTTAGGATTTGTACGAGTAGCCTCCCAAACTTCTTTATCTACCGAATCCGCTATGGCATCAATCTGGGTGTCTGAAGTACCTGCACACACCACAAAGAAGTCAGCAAAGGCATTTTTAACACCTCTCAAATCCATCACTACGATGTCCAATGCTTTCTTTTCTTGCATTCCTTTTACTACTAAATTGCAAAGTTCTTCTGAACTTATTTCTTTTTCTGCTGTGATATCTACCATGCTAAATTCTTTATGTGTTATTCTCTTCTGGAGTAGGGCTTGTATATTTGTAGTATTAATTCTGATATACGGCAAACGATGCCCTTATTTTACTATTTTTAGAAACCTAAAATTACAAAATAACCTTGTACAAAATTCAACCCAACACCTTATTTACGGGCAAAATTATTAAATATCTGCCAACTTGTCATTCTACTAACGACATTGCGGCTGAAATGATTCAATCGCAAGAGGTTTTTGAAGGTACAATTATAGTGACCGACCACCAAACTGCGGGCAGAGGACAAAGGGGAAATACGTGGGAGGCTGCCTTAAAACAGAATCTTACTTTTTCATTGATTCTCAAGCCCTCATTTCTTCGAGCCTCAGACCAATTTCAGCTCAATGTTGCCGTCTCGTTAGGAGTGCATGAGTTTTTGAGTCAATATCTTTCAGAAGGTTTAAGCATAAAATGGTCGAATGATATTTATCATTACGACAAAAAACTTGGGGGTATTTTAATAGAAAATACACTTCAAGGATATCAAATTGGCTATTCGGTAATTGGTATTGGTCTTAATATCAACCAAACACAATTTGCCGTTCCTACAGCCTCCTCGCTGAAGGTAGCTAGTAATACTTTGCAACCATACAACCTAGATTTGCTATTAAGTGGCTTGTCCGAAAAAATAGAGAAGTATTACCTTTTGCTCAAACAAGGATATTACGAATCGCTAAAGATGCGATATCTTAGTGTCATGTACCGCTATCAAGAATGGCATTACTTCAAAAAAAATGGCGAACTCTTTTTGGGACAAATTATTGGTATTGATCAAACAGGCAAACTTGCCATCGAGACTGAAGAGGAAGATTTACTGTATTTCAACTTTAAGGAGGTTGAATTTGTCATTAACCCTTAATGCCGTGGTATAAATGAGGCAAAACTCTGAAAAAATATATATCCTAACAACATAGTAAGGACACTCATCAAAAGAACTCTTACAATAGCTTGCCTATTCATGACATTGGGGGTTAGATATTAGTATGTATTCTGTCCTACCCTCTCACCAAAAAATTCAAACAAATATAATCAAAATTCAATTTTATTCTTAAATTGTCTATAATTTTTCTAGCAAAAATACTCCGTTAACAAATTAGTAATTGCACAAAATTAGATTTGAGTGCTCTAAGCAATAGGCAAGCACAACCTACGGCTTAAAGCACAACTCCTAATTCAGCATTATTACTTAACCCACTAAACTCAAAAGCTATTTTGATATGAAAAGACAATTTAAGACCATGGTCGAAAATTTTTGCCATTGGGAAAGTAATACGCCTGAGAAGGTATTTCTGAAACAACCTCGGGGAGGTGACTTCAAGGACTTTACATTTTATGAGGCAGGGCAACAAATTCGCAAAATTGCACAGTGGTTGCTCGACCAAAACTTTCCTCCACGAAGTAATATAGGTATCCTTTCTAAGAATTGTGCTCATTGGATTATGACAGACCTGGCTATTAGTATGGCAGGTCACATATCCGTCCCTTTTTATCCAACCTTGACAGATGAGCAACTCCGACAAGTTTTAGTGCATTCTGATTGTAAGGTTCTATTTGTTGGAAAACTTGATGCATGGGAGTCGATGAAAAATGGTGTCCCTGCTAGTATCCACTGTGTTTCGTTTCCGACCTACTATGAAGGTGCCCCAGCTCAATTTGAAAATTGGGAATCTATCATTCAATCACATAAAGCACTAGAGAGATTTGAAATAACATCCTACAATGATGTTAGCACTATTGTCTATACTTCAGGAACAACGGGGGTTCCTAAAGGCGTAATGCTTACCCATCAAGGACTCATTGCAGCCATCGAACACACGCGCGAAGTTGGCTTGATAGACAGAGCTGATAACCGATTTTTTTCGTACTTACCTCTTTGTCATATTGCCGAACGAACCTTAGTCGAATCGGCTGGGATAGCTTCGGGAGGAACTATCTACTTTGCTGAAAGTTTAGAAAGTTTTGCATCAAATCTACAAGCGGCTAATCCGACTCATTTTTTGGCTGTACCTCGTATCTGGACCAAATTTCAACTCGGGATTTTAGGAAAACTATCACAGTCAAAACTAGACGTACTCCTCCAGATTCCGATTATTAAAGGTCTTATTCAAAATAAAATCAAAAAAGGATTGGGTTTGTCAAAAGCTGAGTTGATTCTTACAGGAGCAGCACCAATGCCAAGTAGTTTACTAGAATGGTTTCATAAACTCGACATTCAGGTGCGTGAGGCTTATGGAATGACCGAAAATATGGGAGTTGCCACTGTTATGCCTCTCAAATACAAAAAAGGTACAGTCGGAAAACCCCACAGTGGAGTAAGTATTAAAATTGATCCAGACACACAGGAATTATTGATGAAAGCACCCTGGAATACAGTAGGTTATTACAAAGAACCTATTATGACCCAGGAATTGTACAAAGATGGCTGGTTGGCCACTGGAGATATGGCCTCGGTTGATGAAGAGGGTTATATTTCTATTATTGGTCGTGTCAAAGATATGTTCAAATCGGCAAAAGGTGAATACATTGTTCCAACTCCAATCGAGGGAATGCTGGCCGTCAATCCAATCATCGAACAAGTTTGTGTAGTTGGCACTGGGTTACCACAGCCTGTAGCACTTGTGGTACTATCAGATATTGGAAACAAGACAAATCAAGAACAATTAAGGAGTATTTTTGAAGAAATGATAAAAAGAGTGAATCCTCACTTCAAAAATTATGAACACCTAAAAAAATTAGTTGTGGTTAAAGAACCATGGTCTGTCGAAAATAACATGCTCACTCCTACACTCAAAATCAAAAGAAATATGATAGAGAAACACTATCAAGGGCAGTTAGAAAAGTGGTTTGAAAGCCCCGAAGAGATACTATTTGAGCAATAGATTTTGGCCGTATTATGTAGGCTTTGGGTTGTAAAAAAAGCAATATTCAACATTTTCTAAAACCCAAAGCCAACAACCTGTTGTCTAAAATTAATGTCCAGCACTCATCGTTACCACTTGCCCCTCCTCCATTTGTTTGGATTTAATCAGCGTGGTAGCTCCTGCCGCAATCAGCAAAAATATACCTGCAAAAGTGACAGCCTTGCCAGAATCATTACCTAAAAAATGCTCAAGGATATAGCCAAATGTTAGGTTTTGAATAATCATAGGAATAACTATCATCATATTAATGATACCCATGTATACACCATAACGCTCTTTAGGAATCTCAGAAACTACCATCAAATAAGGAATACCCATCATACTAGCCCAGGCGATGCCAAATCCAGTCATTGGTGCAAATAGCAAGTATTTATTTTCGATATGCGGAAAAATCAGTAGGCCAACTCCCGCCATTACCAAGCACAGTACATGTACTAGTTTGGGACTTGTTTTCTTGGCAAGCCATACCAATCCAAAAGCCGACATAAATGTTGCCACGTTGTACCAGCCATTTACTAGACCAGTCCATCCAACGGCTTCTTGATACAAAGTTGGGTTATCTTTAGGAGTTGTTTTCCATACCGACAATGCAATACTCTTCGAAGCATTTTGCCAATAACAAAACAATGCGTACCATTGAAATAGATAAACCAAAGCTAGTTGCCACATTACTTTTGGCATGTCTTTGATAGCTTCCAAAATCTCAACTATCGGTTCAAAAAACCCACCTTTATGTGCTCTTATCTTTGCTAACTCCTCGTCGCTAGGCGGTATTTCACTTGTTTTTGACATAGACCACAATACCGAGCCAATAGAACACAAAGAACCTAAAAAGAACGACCCAAATACCCAATAAGGAATTTGACCATAAGACCCTGTAATATTTTTTTGGAAAATAAATAAAGAAACATTAGCAAGCGTTATACCCAATCCTGTAAAAAAACTCTGTGTCAAAAAACCCGTAGCTTGCTGCTCTTCGGGCAAAACATCAGCAATAAATGCACGATAAGGCTCCATGGCAGTATTATTACCTGCATCCAGAATCCACAATAAGCCAGCCGCCATCCATAACGTACTACTGAAGGGATATATAAATAAAGTGAGACTACACAGTAGGGCTCCGATAAAAAAGAAAGGTTTACGACGCCCCCAACGCGGATGCCACGTTTTATCACTCAAGGCTCCAATGAGAGGCTGAATCAATAAACCTGTAACTGGGCCTGCCAAATTTAAAAGGGGTATTTCGTCGGGACTTGCACCCAAAAAGTCATAAATAGGATTTACGGCACTTTGCTGCAAACCAAAACTGTATTGTATGCCAAAAAATCCCACATTCATATTAATGATTTGTGAGAAGGTAAGTGAAGATTTTAAGGATTTCATAAAAATGGCTAATTTGTGGAAATAGAAAACAATAATAAGCATAAATTAGCTTTATTTAAGAAACTTTTTTAATTATTTAAGTTAAAAAACCTAGAACGCACGATTTCTCGATTCGTTTTTTCATCAAGCATGTTTTTGATAACACTATTTTGTAATCTCCTCCAACTTTTACAACCCGCCAATCGTGACTCTACCTTGGTAGTTCGCCATATTTTTTTAGAGGGAAATCAGCGTACCAAAGCCTACATCATAAGAAGAGAATTAGATTTTCTGGAAGGTGATAGCATTACTATTAATGATTTATCGAAAAGAATTGAGCTGAATAGAAGAAAGATATTTAATACTAGCCTATTTAATTTTGTTGAAATCAAATCCCAAAAAGATAGCCTTTCCAATAACCTAGACCTCTTGATTAAAGTGCAAGAGCAATGGTATATACTGGGCTATCCCAACATTCAGATTGCAGACCGCAACTATAATGAATGGTGGAGTCGTGGTAGGCGCCTAGATAGGTTGATTTGGGGACTCAATTTGACACATGCTAACTTTAGAGGAAGAGCCGAAAAGTTAATTCTTAATGCAGAGGTGGGCTTTACACAAAAATTAGAACTTTTTTATAGAATACCCTACATCGATAGAGCTCAAAAAACGGGCTTAGGATTTGGCATTTCATATTCGACTAACAAAAATGTGGCCTTTGGTACCTTGCATGATACTTTGAGTTTTATAAAGGCTGACAATAGCCTTCGTCAAAGGGTTTTTGCTTATGCTCAACTGAAAAAACGTTACCATTTTTACGATAATCATATTGTAGAACTTCGCTACAATCAAAACTGGATTGCAGATACGATCAGAAAAGCTAACCCTAACTATTTTTTGGATAACGCGAACACTCAACGCTACCTTCAATTGAGCTATTATTTCAATTATGATTTTCGCGACAATGTTGTGTTTCCTTTACGAGGTTATCGACTTGAGTTATACCTAAACAAGCTAGGCCTATTGCCTTCTGATAACATCAACCAGCTAGATCTTACTTTAACTGCAAATCGGTATTGGGCACTTGCCAAAAACCTTTTTATTAATATTGGGGCAGAGGCAAAAATATCCTTCCCAAATAAACAGCCTTTTTTTAATACAAGAGGATTGGGCTATGGGACAGATTTGGTACGAGGTTATGAATTGTATGTAGTAGATGGGCAAAAGTATCTGTGGGCAAGAGTCAACCTTAGAACAAAAATTTGGGATAAGACTTTAAGGATAAAATGGCTAAAATCTTCGCAGTTTAACCGCATACCAATACAAATCTATCCAAACTACTTTGTGGATTGGGGATATGTTCAAAACCAATACAGTTATAACAATCTGAGTGCCTTAGCCAATAAGCCCATGTATTCCACTGGATTTGGGATGGATGCCGTTACCTACTATAATCTTGTTGTAAAGCTACACTGGGCAATTAATAAAGAAGGAAAGTCTGGATTTATTTTCAATATTACTAGAGAATTTTAGGGGATTAGGGATTTTAATAAAAAAACAGAATGGGTCTTATTTACTCAATTTTGATGTTTTTATAACCTCAAAATACTTTTGCCCAAAGCCTGTGGCCTAAACTAAATGTTTTAATAGTTTCTTTAAAAAACACTTTTAGCTTACTTACTACCCATATAAAAGACGAAAGGAGATGTTAAAAACATCTCCCTGTGCAAATTAATAGTTCTACACCTATTATCTTAAATATTTTTTAGTTTGATTAGATACTTTTAAAAACATGGGGCGACAAGAGCCGCCCTTGTTTCCTAAATACCTAACCACTAATATTTTTAAACTATAATTAGTTTTCAAAGTACTGACGACGTTTTTCTAAGAAATCTTTTTTCTTACGGCGAGATACGCTAATCTTTGCACCACCTTTCAACTCTACGTACATATCCTCTTTCACGTCGTACTGAACAATATAGTTCAGGTTAACCGCAAATGACTTGTGAACTCTCACAAACATTTCGGCATCTAATTTACTCAAAAAATCTTTCATTGTACGTGAAACTAGTAAGTTTTTTCCATTACTGAAGTAAAACTTAGTATAATTGCTAGTTGCTTCGAGATGAGTGATGTCTTTCCAAGCCACAGAAATGCTTTTTTTGCAGCAAACAGGCAAAGAAATAAACCCTTCCTTGATTTTATCACTTTTGACAACTTCAGAAATTTTAGGTAGACGAAGTGTCTCCAATGAATAGGCATTGTATTCTGTTGATGGTACAGATACAGCAATAGAGGGCAAGTTTGAGATTCTTGATGTTACCATGATAGTTAATAAGTTACGTTCGGAAAATATATTTTTAAAAGGGCTAATTCATGGTTAGGCTGATTGTTGATACAAAATTCTAGTTTTTTGAGGTATCTGTCAATCACATCATGATGTGATACGTATACCCCATCAGTCACCAATGCCTTTAAATCAATCTATTTTCTCTACATAAAATGCTACTTTTAGCATTTTACCCTATTAACTTATTCCCCTACTTTATACAATTCGTTCATGAATCGCTTTGGCTACTGCTTCAGTTTGGGAGTGTACATGTAGCTTGTCGTATATTTTCTTGATATGCGAACGCACCGTGTCCATGGTTATTCCACACTTATCAGCAATCATTTTATAGCTATTTCCCTTCACCAATAAATTAAGAATTTCAGTTTCTCTTTCGGTAAGTTTATAAGAAACATTATCTGCCACCCGGGGCTGCTGCTGAGGCAACATTTGTAATACTTTTCTGGCAATACTCGAGGTCATGGGCGCACCTCCGTGATGCGCATCGATGATAGCTTCAAGCAATTTGGTTGGCGGAGTACGCTTCAACATATAGCCAACCGCCCCCGAGCAAATAGCCTCAAAGATATTTTCATTATCATCAAATACCGTGAACATCAATACGTTAACCTGTGGAGCAACACGCTTGATTGTTTTTAGACCATTGATACCGTTTGCGACTGGCATATCAATATCCATCAATACCACATCGGGCTTATACAGATTTACTTGTGATTCTACATTTTCACAATTGACAAAAGCGCCGACTAACTCAAAACCCATTGAACCTCGAAGGAGTACTGAAAGGCTCTCTCGAAGATCTGGATTATCTTCATACACAATTATTTTGATGGGTGCTGTATCCATGTTTAAGTTTCGTTGTTAATTAATTACAAGAAGTAATAGATGTTTTTGCTTTCAAAGGTGAATAAAACCAGTGATAAGTGTCATAAATATACAAAGAAAAGCTAGAGATAACTGCTTAGAAGAAGACAAAATGAGTAAACGCCACATCATCATGTGATACAAAGTGATTCTTGCTTTTTTTCCTGAAAAATAATTACAAAGTTTGAACGTTCGCTTACTATTTTTTGATTTTTAGACTATTCATCGAAACCTTACAAACCACTCAAAAAGTTTTCTTACCTTTGTTACAGTACATTAATCGCATATATTTGTTAACCTTCAATGTATTACTCAATCATTCATTTATTGTGAAAAAACAAATACTTCTCTGCTGTTCTATTTTTCTTTTGAGTGGATTACAAGCTTGTCAAGAAAAGAAAAATAAAGATCAAGTTCAAATAAATAGTCTTGATGCGACTAATAGGACGCAAAACTCAGATTTAAGTAACTACTCTCCTATCTTTCAGTCTATCCTGAAATCAGATGCTGGAATGGCAAGGGGCGTATCATTGGGAGATAATTTTGAAGGAATCAAGGAAACTACCTTACCCTCCGAAACACAACCTGATAATGGACGAAGCTACACTGAGTATTTTGATAATACAGACCTAAATTTTGCAGATATTCTGTACAGTAAGGACAAAGCCAACAAAGTGAGCGAAATTACCATCGATGTTTATATAGAAAAACAGCCAACCGTGGATAGCTTATATCAAGAGTTTAAAACCTTTTTTAGTAAAAAATATGGTATTGGAACTGATAAGCCAAAGGCTACTTCTTGGCAACTAGCAGAGGGGAAACAATTTTTGATTCTACAGAATGTTAGTACTCAAAAAGACCCAGGATTCAAAATTATCTTTGCCAACAAATCCGAAAAAGAAGTACAATAAGCTATTAAGTAATCGTGCCGAATTAGAGCTAACTTTTTTGTTTTAGGCACAAGGCAAAGGGTATTAAATTGTTTTTTAGAAACAAAAGTCACATTTTGCCGAAAGCTGTAAGCTCAAAAATTAAATTTTATTTTGCGTATTAACTTACCAAACAAAAAGGAGTCCTCTACCATTTCAGAGGACTCCTTTTTGTTATGGGCGAAAAATAATTTTCGAATCACTAAACTTTATATACCCAACCTCTAGTATCTTCTTTCAATCCTAAACGAATAGCGTTAATTTCTTCGTAAACTCTTTTCGAGAAAGCATCTGCAGGGCGCTCAGGCAATTCGTAGTCCTGGCCTTCAAAGCCAATTGTTGAAATTGGAGCAATCACAGCCGCAGTACCCGCACCAAATGCTTCTTGTACTGTACCTGCCTTGATGCCCTCTACCAACTCAGCAACTGACAATTGGCGTTCTTCCACTTCCATACCCCAGTCACGAGCGATTTGTAAGACAGACTTACGAGTTACACCATCCAAAATAGTATCACCAGTAGGAGCAGTAACCAATTTGTTATCGACCACAAACAATAAGTTCATGGTTCCTGCTTCTTCTACATATTGGTGTGTAGCGGCATCAGTCCAAATAATTTGGTCATAGCCTTGCTGTGCTGCCAACTGCGTTGGGTACAAGGAACCGCCGTAGTTACCTGCATTTTTAGAGAAACCTACACCACCATGAGCAGCACGAATATATTGAGTTTCAACTTTCACACGTAAAGGCTTGCTATAATAAGCTCCTACTGGGCAGTTGAAAATCATAAACTTATACGTTTTCGAAGGAGTTACACCTACGTATTCGTCAGTCGAAAACATAAAAGGACGAATATACATCGAACATCCAGGCTTAGCAGGAATCCATGCAGAATCTAGTTTCAACAATGCCGAAAGGCCTTCCATAAAGATATCTTCAGGAATTTCTGGCATACACATCCGAACAGCAGACTTATTCAAACGAGCCCAGTTGTCATGTGGTCTAAACACGAGGATATCACCTTCCGTATTTTTGTAGGCCTTCATACCTTCAAAAATTGCTTGACCATAATGGAGGGACATCATTGCTGGCGTATAAGAAATAGGACCATAAGGTACAATCTGAGGCGTTTGCCAAGCACCATCTTTGTAATCAACCACCAACATGTGGTCAGCAAACGAGCGTCCAAAAACTAGGTTGTCGAAATCAACCGCATCAATTCTCGATTTCTCAATCTGATGAATTTCGATTTGCACTGTATCTGTCATAGTAATATTGCGTTATGCTATTTTCTAGTTTAAACTCTGGCTTTCCAAGCCACTTCTGCCACACCGAGTTGTCTGGCCATAAAACGGCAAAGTATAAATAAATAATCAGATAGCCTATTTAGGTAACGGATAACCAAGTAATCTGTATCATTTTCTTCGGCTAAACGAACTACCTGACGTTCGGCTCTGCGACATACCGTTCTGGCTACATGCCCAAATGAAACATGTTGATGGCCTCCCGGCAAAATAAAAAATCGCATAGGTTCTAGGCTTTCATTCATGACATCCATCGCCTTTTCTAAAGCTTCGATATCACTTTCGTGCAAATCTGGAATTTGTTTCTTTGTTTGCTCTGGTTCTGAAGCCAATATCGAACCTATCGTGAATAACCTATCTTGTATTTCCTTCAAAAAGGCTTTTTTATCAAAATTTACTTCAAAATCGCCTAATAATCCGATGTAAGCATTCAACTCGTCGACTGTTCCGTAGGCTTCGATGCGTAATTCAGCTTTCGAAATTCTTGTGCCTCCTACCAACGAAGTTGTCCCTCGGTCACCACTTTTTGTATAAATTTTCATGAAGAACTTAACCGTCAAAGTTTTACAACTAACCTTATTTTTTACTTTTCGAAGCTAATTCATAGCCAATCAATTAGCCCGAATGCTTAATAATACAAAGCTATGTTTTTTTTGAGGATTTTTGCTTATAAAATTGCAAAAAATAATTGCTATAACAACAAAATTTTATTTGGCACGAACCCTCCAAACTCCCCATTTCAAGTATACTCTACCAAACATCCTAACGATTTGAGTAATCATAGGATAAAAGTCCCCTGAGAATTGTTTTCACAAAATTAGAAAACCTAAGCTTTCTGAAGTAATTTTGCGGTCTGAAAAAAGGGGGTTTGGTCGCTCTGTCTCATGTCATTGGTTCACAAAACATAAATCTGACCTAACCATGACCCAACCAAAGATAAGAGACGGTCTAAAAAAATGAGTATAGAATTATTTATCTCAAGAACTTGGCGCTATGCCTCAATGCTAGCATTTGCGCTGATTTTATTGTTTACCTATCGTGGTTTGCCTGACTATACGGCTGTACACTTTGGTGCAAATGGTAGAGGCGATGGATTTTTGCCAAAAGATGAAATCTTCTATCTATTTTTAGCTATCTCAATGGTAGTCAATATTTTGCCTATTGCTTTGGCTAAAATGATTGACAAACTCCCAGATTCTTCATTTTCATGGATTCCCAACAAAAAGTGGCTAAGCAATCGCAAAGACCTGAATGCTGCAATAGTCAATTGGCTTAATTTTTTGCCTGCATTTATCAATACATTTTTGATTTTGGTGCTTCGTGCAATTTTAACACTCAACGATGAGCGTACTTTTAATACCAGTTATACTTATTTGTTGGTAGTTGGTGTAGCATTAACTTTAGCATGGGTACTTTATTTGCCGATTAAGTTACTTTATACCAATCCTACAGTAATAGAAGATTAATTATCTTTTGGCCTTGAGAATAAATAAGTTAATAAGTAAGATAAGGTTTAAGTTTTGAGCTTTCGG
>NZ_JBMLSD010000289.1:0-5243 GCF_049240685.1 Flectobacillus sp. | reverse complement strand
CCTTGAGAATAAATAAGTTAATAAGTAAGATAAGGTTTAAGTTTTGAGCTTTCGGTTTTGAGCTTTCGGCTTTGAGCTGTGAGCTTTCGGCATTCGGCTTTGAGCTTTGAGCTTTCGGCAAAATGTAGCTATTGTTAGTAAAAAACATTTAACACTCTTTGCCTTGTGCCTGTTGCCTCAATATAACTTTTGAGCTATCGGCTTTCGGCTTTGAGCTTTCGGCAAAATGTAGCTATTGTTAGTAAAAAACATTTAACACTCTTTGCCTGTTGCCTTGTGCCTGTTGCCTGTTGCCCTATTGCCTTGTGCCTAAAAAACTAAATGTACACGATTACCTAAATAATATAAATTCAATCAACAACGCCATGAACGAGCTTTCGATAACAGATATCAAATTATCTGATTATACTTATGAGCTTCCTGATGAAAGAATTGCCAAATTTCCCTTGAATGAAAGAGACCAGTCGAAGCTACAGGTATATCATCAAGGTGAAATTACTCATACTCAGTTTTATCAAATCGCAGACTATCTTCCAAAAGGTAGTCTGTTGGTTTTTAATAATACAAAAGTAATTCCAGCAAGAATACACTTTCAGAAACCTACAGGAGCCACTATTCAAATTTTCTTGTTACATCCAGTTGCACCAACCTCGGTGATTAACCTAGCCATGGAAGTAAGCGATGGCTGTGTTTGGGAATGTATGATTGGCAACAAAAAACGTTTCAAGAAAAATGACATTTTACAGCATACCTTGTTCGTTAACGACAATAAAGTTGTAGTATCAGCCAAATTAGCCGATGAGGAGCAAAATCATGTCGAGCTCTCTTGGCAAAATTTGAGTAACGATGCTCCTATTCTATTCGTAGATTTAATTCAATCCTTAGGCGAAATCCCTTTGCCGCCTTATTTGAATCGTGAAACAGAATCTTCTGATTATGAAACCTATCAAACGGTTTATAGTGAGAAAAAAGGAGCAGTAGCTGCCCCAACTGCTGGTTTGCATTTTACAGAAAGAGTTTTACAAAAACTCCAGGAAGCTGGTTTTAAACAAGATTTTTTGACTTTGCACGTAGGTGCTGGCACTTTCCAACCTATCAAGGTAGAAAATATTGTAGAGCACCGTATGCACAACGAACAGATTGTTTTTTCAAGAAAGAATCTTCAAACATTAGTCCAACACGAAGGGCCGATTATTCCAGTAGGTACCACTTCTATGCGTGCGCTCGAAAGTTTGTATTGGTTTGGGGTAAAATTAGGGAAAGGTGACTCTGATTTTTTGATAGAAAAACTTTACCCATATCATCATACTGAAACACTTCCTAGTCGACAAGAATCATTTGCCACAATCCTCAATTTTATGGAAAGCAATGATATTGAAGAACTTACAGGAGAAACCGAGATTTTCATATTCCCTGGTTATCAATTCAAGGTTTGTAGAGGCATTATTACCAACTATCACCAACCCGAAAGTACATTAGTATTGCTTATTGCTGCCCTTATCGGCGAAGATTGGCGCAAAGTATACCAAGAAGCTATGGAAAAAGACTATCGCTTTTTGAGCTACGGCGACTCATCGCTGTTGTTGCCATAATAGTAAGTTGTGAATAATAGCATCTTATACTAACTGCTTACCAGTCGGCTATTAGCTTATAAGTCAAAACGAAAAAATATTTTCCACTTGCCCAAAGCTAATAGCCGAAATTCCAAAGCCCTTTCAATACTGATACCAATCTCCCCAATCATTGCGCAGTTTTTGACGGATTTTTTCTTCTGCTGAATTCTGCTGAGGTTCAAAAAGCTTCGTTTTTTCTATCTCTTTCGGGAAAAACTCTTGCTCAGCAAAATTCCCTTTATAGTCATGGGCATATTTGTATCCTTTTCCATAATCTAGTGACTTCATGAGTTTGGTTGGAGCATTTCGCAAATGCAGTGGTACCGGAAGATTACCCGTTTGTCTAACCAATTCTTGAGCCTCACCAATAGCCAAATAAGCTGAATTACTTTTAGGAGAGGTTGCCAAATAGATGACCGCCTCCGACAAGATAATCCTAGATTCGGGCATACCCACTAATCGAATAGCCTGAAAGCAAGTATTAGCCATTAATAACGCATTGGGGTTAGCTAATCCAATATCCTCGGCAGCCAATATTACCAAGCGTCTTGCTATGAATTCTATATCTTCGCCTCCCTCCAACATGCGAGCCAACCAATACACAGCCGCATTAGGGTCTGACCCACGAATAGACTTAATAAATGCCGAGATAATGTCATAGTGTTGCTCGCCATCTTTGTCATACATCGCAATATTTTGCTGCAACTTATCTACCACCATTTCATTGGTAATCTTCAATGACTCACCAACCTGTTGAAAGTTTGTTACCAATTCAAGGATATTATACAGCTTTCGCCCGTCGCCTCCTGAAAACTGCAAGATAGCGTCATATTCTACGATTTCTATATCCCTATTTTTCAAAAAACTATCTTTCAATAAAGCCTGATTTAACATCAAAATCAAATCATCTTTTTCCAAAGATTTTAGTACATATACCTGACAACGAGACAATAATGCCGAAATCACCTCAAAAGACGGATTTTCGGTGGTAGCACCAATCAGCGTTACCACTCCTTGCTCAACTGCCCCCAGTAAGGAATCCTGTTGTGATTTTGAAAAACGGTGAATCTCATCGATAAATAAAATTGGCGAAGGCGTATCAAAAAACTTTTGTTTTTTGGCAGAATCTATAGTTTCACGAATATCCTTTACTCCTGCGCTAATAGCAGAAAGTGTATGAAAAGGGCGTTTCAATGTTTTAGCAATGATACTCGCCAAAGTAGTTTTGCCAACCCCAGGAGGTCCCCACAAAATAAAGGAAGGAATCCGACCAGCCTCAACAGCTCTGCGTAAAACAGCTTTTTCTCCAACCAAATGGTCTTGACCCACATAATCATCAAGCGTCTGCGGACGCATCCTTTCGGCTAATGGTTGCATGATTTCTATCTTTTTTATTCAAATAAAACATTCTCAGCTTCAAAATAAATCCAAAACAAATTGTTTATCAAAAAAAATAGCCTAATTTTGTAACCATTGTATAAGGTTAAACAAGGTGGTTATGGATGATTTTTTAACACTAAATGAGGCAGCTGAAATATTAGGCAAAAGTAAAGAAACTTTGAGAAGATGGGATAGAGAAGGTAAACTTCAAGCCGTACGCGAACCCATGAGCAACTATCGTGTGTATTCTCGAGAGCAATTAAATATTTTTAATGATTTTATCAAATCAAAAGAAGATAAAGAAATTTCCAACTACGAAAAACCTTTATATCCTTATTCTGTAATAGAGCTTTTTGCGGGTGCGGGTGGATTAGCTATTGGCCTCGAACAGGCTGGTATAGAGTGTACTGCTTTGAATGAAATTGATAAATGGGCTTGTGAAACATTAAGACGTAACAGACCGCACTGGAACGTACTAGAAGGAGATATAAAAAGCTTTAATTTTTCAGAATATCACAACCAAGTCGATTTGGTCACAGGAGGGTTTCCCTGTCAAGCCTTCAGTTATGCGGGTAAGAAGCTTGGGCTAGATGATGCTAGGGGTACTTTATTTTATGAGTTTGCCAGAGCTGTGCAAGAAATCAATCCATTGATTTGTGTAGGTGAAAATGTACGTGGCTTATTAAGTCATGATAATGGAAAAACGCTTCAAGGCATGATTTCTATTTTAAACGAAATCGGCTACAATGTTGTACCTATTCAAGTATTAAAAGCGGTCAATTATAAAGTTCCTCAAAAACGTGAGCGACTTATATTAGTTGGAATCAGAAAGGATATAGATATTCCATTTGAATATCCCAAACCTTATAAAAAAATATACAACCTTTCAGATGCTTTAAAAAAGGGTGAGCTTTTTGACACTGATGTACCTGAATCAGATGGTGCAAAATATCCAAAATCTAAAAAAGTTGTCTTAGACCTTGTGCCTCCTAAAGGCTATTGGCGTGATTTGCCTTTGGATGTTCAAAAGAGTTATATGGGTAAAAGTTTTTATTTGGGTGGTGGTAAAACAGGAATGGCTCGTAGAATTGGCTGGGACGAACCTAGTCTCACACTGACTTGCTCTCCTGCTCAAAAACAAACAGAGCGCTGTCATCCAGAAGAAACTCGTCCATTCACCGTACGTGAATATGCTAGAATCCAGACATTTCCAGACGACTGGAAATTTGCAGGTTCTACCTCTCAACAGTACAAGCAAATAGGTAACGCTGTACCTGTCAATCTTGGTCGAGAGGTAGGGTATTCAATTGTGAAGTTTTTAAATCAGTATTACAGTTTATCAAAACCTAAATAATACTGGTAATTTTCATAAGTAATTTCATTAAGGATGGTTCGACCAGATTTGTCTGAACCATCCTTAATTTCATTTAATGCAGAGTTTTGCTTTTTCTCTGACTCTTCAACCCGAATACTTTTCAGATAATCCTCTATCACTTTTGGTAAAACGCTATACAATTGAAATAGTGCATTATCAACTCCAGTAAGTAGTCGATAAAATTGGTCTCCTGATATTTTATAAACCCTACTATGACTATATTCTTTACCATTAATGATACTAACCCACTTTTCACAAAAACTTTGTGTAGCTAATATTTGTACCCAATAACATTTGGCTTGTTTATTGTCATCAGCATATCGTTTCAACTTTTGAAATAGACTTTCAGCAGCACTACTATTCATCGTATTGTGCTTATTTTTAATATCTGCAAATAGTGTATTGTCTATAGCTTTAATATCAAAACCACTCAAATTGCCTTTTTCATAGCCTGCTATTCCTCCTAATATTTCCTCATGAAAGGTTCCAATTGAATTATTAATTGATTTGTCTACTTGACGTAAAATCTCAGCCTGAATTAATGCTTCCTCATCCATATTATTGAATTTCACATCAAAAACCATTTTAAAGGCATCAATTTTATTACTGTAGAATTTCTTTTTATTAATATCATTTTTTGCCTTTTGATAGGATTGATAAAGATGGGCGACACAGTTCAATAGATGCTCGTCACTAATAAATGATAAATAGGTATTTGCCATAGATATTATGTTAAAATTTTCGGTCAAAAATAGAATTTATTCATAACAAAGCCTTCTATTTTCAGAAAAACTCGTGAGAATAGAAGGCTTGATATTAGTCTTCTGCCTTTTCACGACCGTCGGCCATTCGTACAATTTTGGGACTAAACTGCG
>NZ_JBMLSD010000288.1:0-4777 GCF_049240685.1 Flectobacillus sp. | reverse complement strand
CAGCACATTTTGAGCATCAGCCAAAAATTCCTCTGGTTTATCAGATAGCTTGAGCCCTTGACCATACGATTTTACGGTAAAAAGTAAGCCCAGAACTAACAAAAAGTAAATTTTGAGTTTCATGGATAGTATTTTTTAGTGTTAGAGTGATTTGGAGAAATTTCTCCGAAACCATAGGTTGTTCTGGTAAAAATAACGACTTTTTTGCAAAGGTATTGCCAACCTAGTGGATTCTACAGCTTTTCGCTCAAGGACTTTATCTGGTGATAAAAAAGGGACTTTTCGTCGAATTTTAATTACCTTCTCTTCTGAAAAAGCTAATTTTGATAAAGTTTTTTAGCTCAAACTGAAAATACTCAGCTTGTAAATGCCAAAATCGTTTTTTATAAAAGACAAAAAACAAATACTTTCGGTTGTATCGAAAGCCTGAAACCAACACAAAATTTAATTATTCATTTTACTATTACACTTCATGAAAAAATTAGTAAGCCTTTTGTGCTTTCTCAGTTGGGCATTTGTAAGCCTTGGTCAAAATAGCGATAAACCTTACGTAGTAATGGTTTCGTTCGATGGATTTCGTCATGACTATGTTCAGAAATACCCTGTAAAACATCTCAAAAACTTTATCAAAAAAGGGGCCGCTGCCGAGGTAATGCTTCCTTCGTATCCGAGCAAAACCTTTCCTAATCATTATACTTTAGTAACGGGCTTGTACCCCGACCACCATGGTTTGATAGATAATACTTTTTATGATGCGGGTCGCGATACCTTTTATTCAATTCGCCAGCGCGATAAGGTAGAAGACCCTTATTATTATGGCGGTTTGCCTATTTGGCAATTGGTTCAGCAAAATGGGATGAAAGCTGCTTCGTATTTCTGGGTAGGTTCCGAAGCCCCAATTGGTGGTCAATATCCGACCTATTATCACCGTTTCGACGACAAAGTGCCTCATCCAAAGCGTGTTCAAGCGGTATTTGATTGGTTGAATCTACCAGAATCGGAGCGTCCGCATCTAATAACAATTTATTTCTCGATGGTCGATACGCAAGGACATGAATATGGCCCTAATGCCCCTGAAACCGAAGCTGCGGTGATGGAAGCAGATAGTTTGGTAGGTATGTTGATGAATGGTTTAAAGAAAATTAAATTGCCTGTAAATGTTATTCTTACCGCCGACCACGGTATGTACGAAATGCAAAACCGTCCAGAGACGTTTATCATTGCCGATGATTTCTTGGAAGGGTTGAACAAACAAGATTTCCTTTTTGTAAATAATAGCACTCACGGTAATATTTTCTTGAAAAATAAAGACAAAGCCGACGAAATATTCAATGCCATTGCTGCCAAGGAGAAGCATTTTAAGATTTATAAAAAAGCAGATATTCCCGAAAAATTACATTTCAATACCAATGCTCGTATTGGTGATATGCTGCTGGTGGTAGAACCTGGTTATGGTTTTTACAACAAAGAATCTCTCGCTAAAAAACCAGAAAAACGTAAAGTTTGGGGCGTACACGGATTCGACCCAACTGCTTGCCCAGAAATGGGTGCGATTTTTTATGCTAATGGTCCCAATATTAAGAAAGGCGTAAAAATTGCACCGTTCCAAAATATCCATGTGTATCCATTTATTGCACAACTTTTAGGCATTAGCACTCCTCCAATCGATGGAGACCCAAAGGTTTTGCAAGGAATTATTAAGAAGTAAGTTAGTGGGCAAAATAAAACTCAACTATTTGGCTTTCGACTTTCAGCAATGGGCTTTCGGTAAAACATATCTTTAATTACTACAAAACATGTTAAAACTCTTTGCCTAGAGCCTAAAGCACACAACTTAAATCTTATTTTGCACGATTACTTAAGTGTTGAAATATTTGTAAAGAGGGCAATGGATATACCAAAAAAGGGATAAAGTTTAACTGATAAACTTTATCCCTTTTTTGGTATATCTTAACTAGGTATCGGTTCTCAGATAGCCATGTACTAAAGATGCTGAGCTTGGGAGATATAGAAAAACTTACATTTTGTACCACACTTCCGCAATCAAACATCCGCAATCCGCAATAACAAATTACTCTCTTTCAAAAACAACTGAAGCCCAGTTGTTTTTGGTATCAAAAAAGGTCTTTTTCAAGCCTACTTCGTTGGCTACTTGTTCAATATCTGCGATGTCATGCTCGTAAAAACCACTTACCACCAAATAAGCTTTTGGTAACATAAACGTCACATATTTCGGAATATCGCGCATTAAAATATTGCGATTGATATTTGCCAATACGATGTCATACAAATCTGCTGGTTCGTCGTCGATAGTTCCTTGTCTTACCACTACGCCTTCGCAATGGTTCAATTCCACATTCTCGCGAGAGTTTTCAGCAGCCCATTCTTCAATATCAAAAGCCGACACATAGCTAGCGCCTAATTTGGCTGCCATGATTGCCAAAATACCCGTTCCACAACCGACATCAAGTACTTTTTTACCCTGATGCTCTGCTGCCAATTGTGAGCCTTGAATACCCAAAACCATCGAAGTAGTTTCGTGGTGTCCAGTACCAAACGACATTTTAGGATTAATCACAATATCAAAACGGTGCTGGTCATCTGGTTCGTGGAAACTCGCACGTACGCGTACCAAGCCATTTACGCTGATTGGCTCATAACTTTTTTCCCACTCCTCATTCCAGTTTTTCTTTTCGAGCGTGCTGTAGCTATAACTAATAGGTGTCATGGCCAAGTATCTTTCCATGATTTCGTCTACAGCTTCTTCCGAAAACAAATCTTCAGTAACATAGGCATTCAAGCCATAGCTTTCCTCGGTAAAAGTTTCGAAACCGATTTCGCCAAGCTCGGCCATAAAAATATCTGCAAATTCTGGATTTACAGTGAGTTTCAGTTCTATATAGTTCATTTCGATATGATGAAAATACGTCGTAATCGACGCTTCAATTTTTTCACAAAGGTAGTAGTTTTTAGAAAATCGTAGATGCTACAAAGCTTATAACAACAAAAAAGCCTCCCGAAGGAGGCTATTCACAAATTTCATGCTCGCTATTACGCTACTTGGTCTAGTTTGAGACGAAGGGTTTCGACACCACGGTGAATATTGTTATTTACCGATTGGTAGTTTATTCCCATCTTTTCAGCAATTTCCTGATTACCCATTTTGTCGAAGTAACGCATTTTGAGTGTTTCCCAAACACGAGGTGACAAGTCTTGCACAGCTTTTTCCAAACGCTGGAAAGTAGCTTCACGCTCATCGCTATCGTGCTGATAGTAAAAGGCATCTTTTTCGAACTCATACGTCAACTCTGGCGAATCATCAAAAGAAAAACTATTGCGTGATTCGGCCACACGACGTACTAGCTCATGCCTAAGAGAGGTTTTAAGGTAAGGTTCTATATTGTCAGTGTCCGAAAGGAACGTCCTACGATTCCAAAGGTTAAGGAATAAATCATGAACTGCATCCATTACCTGCTCGGCATCCATCGAAATTTTGTTGCCGTAGCGAATCAAAACTTTGTAATACTTCAAGTATACCAACTGAAACGCATGGGCATCACCAGACTTAAACTGTTGCCATAAGGTAAGGTTTTCGTGAGCAGTTAATTTTTTCATAGGACAATAATTTTACACAAAGGACACAACAAGTTCTAGTTTAGTAATATATCACATATTAAAACTTTCGATTATACTATTTTGTCGTATATAGCTAAAATCAGTATTATAATGCTGATTTTTTACCAACTAGCTTTAAATAGAATAAAACGAAGATATTTTGGTAAGATTTCTTTACAAAATGACTAAAAAAAAATGAATAAAACTTTTCGTTAATTAGTAGTTTCTGATACTATATTGGCATAAATACAGTAGATTTGTAAAATATGTCAGTAATTTACTCACAATGAAGCCTCTTTTTCGCAAAGTTCAGGTAGGTCCAGAGCAATCTTTTAGCATACGTCAGGATGCAGTGCCTTATTTCTATAGTCACTGGCATTATCACCCCGAAATCGAAATTGTACATATCCTAAATGGTACAGGAATGCTTTTGGTGGGCGATGGTGTGAGCAATTATCGTGAAGACGATTTGATTATTATTGGCGCCAATGCACCGCACTTTTTTAGAAGCGACCCTCAATATTTTGAGCAAAGTATGGATTTACTTTCCAAATCGAATGTAATTCACTTTGACCCAAACTTTTGGGGCGAAACCTTCATGAAGTTACCTGAAGCAGCAAGTTTGAGTGATTTATTTTCGAGAATCCGAAAAGGTATGATGATTCGAGGAGAAGCTCGTGACCAAGCTGGAGTACTCATTGACCAAATGCGTCAGTCGTCGGGTATCGACCGTGTGATTTTACTGCTAAAAGTCCTCAAAATTTTTGCAGCTACGACGGAGTACACTTACGTATCGCAAACGGAAGGTTCGGCCAGTTTAGACGAACAAAATACCAAACGTATTGACCAGATTTTTTCTTTTTCTCTTAATAATTTTACGAGAGATATTACTTTACAAGAAGTAGCGGATGTAGCCAATATTAGTGTCAATTCTTTTTGTAGATATTTCAAAACGCATACTCGCAAAACCTATTTTCAGTTCTTGCTGGAACTACGTATTGGGCATGCTTGTAAACTATTGGCAGAAGAAAAACTAAGTATATCTCAAATCGCCTACGAAAGTGGCTTCAATAATCTATCGCACTTCAATCGTACTTTCAAAAGCATCATGAAAATGCGCCCGAATGAATATCAGCAGTTGTATAAGGTGTAGGAGGAATGA
>NZ_JBMLSD010000287.1:0-1933 GCF_049240685.1 Flectobacillus sp. | reverse complement strand
TTCACAAAAACTCAATCACAAACCGACTGCACAATTACTTCATGGAGGTCAAAAAAAGCAATACCTCCAAAAAGAAACGCACAAAGTTTGAAATCCTGAAAGTTTGTGCTGTAAAAAGCCTTTCAAGCTTTGAGCCAGAATGGCCAGAAAAAACTTCAGCAGACTATTGGAGGGAAAAGTTTAGTGACACGCCTTACCGCTCCTTCATGCGTGAATATATGCACGTACATGTGCAGGATGGTGCTGTATTTAAGCATGAGGATATTTTGTACTGTGACCCTTTGCCATACAAAAAATATGATGCGCTCTGTCTGTATGGTGACTTATCTTACAAAGCTAACGCTGACTACAAGGCTCTGGTATTATGTGGAAAAACTGGCAAAGAATTTCATGTTTTGCATTCATACGTAAGGCAAAAATCACGAGCTGATGCGGCAAAATGGTTATATGATCTCTATGAAGCCAAAAAGCTATCTCTATACAATATTCGATATTTGATAGAAGGGCTTTTTGCAATGGATGAGTTTGTCAATGACTTTGACAGCGAAGGAGAACTTCGAGGTTATATTATCCCTGTCAAAGCTGATAAGAAATCAAAAGCTGACAAATACGACCGTATCGAAAGTATGGCTGGTTTTTTTGAAAAACACCTTGTTAAGTTTTCCAATAAAGATAAAGGCTCTGACCAAACTACAATGATTGACCAGCTTCTTGCCTTTGAAAAAGGTAGTCAGGCTCATGATGATGCACCTGATGCGCTACAGTCAAACTTTGCTTATCTCAATAAAAAAACGCATCAAAACAAATCTGAGTACTATGTAAGTACTCGTACTAATCAGCGATACTAATGTTTGTTTCTAAAGAAGAATTTCAGACTCACTTGTACGAGGAAGCACAAGTAGTCATTAGTCGTAATGATGATGCTAAGGTAGACACTGCATTACGCACAGCTCAACGGATAGTTGCTAGGCACCTATCTGCTTATGATACCAATGCAATCTTTGGCGCTTCAGGCGAGGACAAAGAGAAATACGAAGAATTGATTTTGTATGTAAAAGACATTGCAAAATGGAATTTCATTTCTGTATGCAATGTCCAAGCTGACCTTGAATTGGCAAAACAGCGCTATGATGATGCCATTGCTAACCTCAAAAGTATTCAAAAAACTTCCATTATTCCAGACTGGCCACTGGCTCAAGATAACTCTGACCCTCAGCCTTGGATTTCTGGCTCACAACCAAAGCAAAACTTCTTTCACTGATATGAACTTATTTCAAAGCGCAAAAAACCTTTTTGGTTTTGGTAAATCAGTAGATTTAGCAGCACAAACAACCAAAAAGAAAAAATCATTAGAATGGGAAAACCGCCCAACTCCTCCTTATGTGGTGGACGTAAACAAATGGAAAAGAGCTGAAACTTTAGCCCTTAATACAACTAATCCAAGATACCATGAATTGATTATGGTTTTGGATAAAACGATGAACGATGCTTTTATCAGTTCTCAAATTGAGAATAGATTCAATCAATCATTATCAGCCTCTTTTGTACTAAAAGATGCCTCTGGCAATGTAGATGAAGAGCAAACAAACTTGCTTAAAAATCATCAACTATTCCAATTCCTTAGCCAAAAAGGGCTTGAGTCATTATTGTACCCAAATTCATTAGTACAATTAAACTATACTGATAATGGCTTAGAAGGGTCTTTAGTACCTCGTACTAATATCAATCCTGTATCTGGCATTTTCTATTCAAACTATTATGATGATAAAGGGCTATCCTACCGAGAACAACCCGAGTATGGAACTTGGTGGCTCGAATACAAAGGCAATGGACTCGGATTGCTCAACAAAGCTGTACCACATGAAATCATGAAAAGATTTGGGCAAAGCTGTTGGGCAGAACATACAGAAGGCTTTTCAATTCCTCCTTTAGT
>NZ_JBMLSD010000286.1:4374-9487 GCF_049240685.1 Flectobacillus sp. | reverse complement strand
AAAATGACGGCATTCAATATGTGCATACATGGAGTAAGGGGACAAATAACCTGTGGCAATGCCCTTGACCTTACAAGCGATTGGAGGTTTGGGTTTGAGATTAATAGATTACTCAAATTTGGAATCCCATCTATCGAACGAATTACCTCAAATCAGTGTGCTCAATATCATTCTTTCGAGCAAATGGTCAATAAATTTAAGGAAGATATGAAGGCAAAAAACGAGGTCATTACCGAGGAGAAAATACAACAAAAGATAGCCGAAAAGATAGCAAAACAGTCTGCCATTACGGGTCAATTATCTTTGTTTTAGACTGCCAAATTTACCGCAAAATAAAAGAATCACTGTTTTACACCCTTGTCACCATTGCCTAAATTCGTAATACAATAAATATCTGGTTTTCAATTTAACACTAAGAAAATGAAGCAATTCACAATTTACTACAGCACCCAAAAAGGAGTTACGGGTGCCCTCCCCTTGTATGCTTATAATGAGCAAAATGCAATTGAAATGTTCGAAGAGCAGTACACCAAATGGACAGTTGTTAAGGTAATCAAAGCATGGTAATGCAACTCAAAGACATAAGCTGGAGAGCTAGGCTCTCTAGCATTATGAAAGATGCCTGGCGCTTCTTCAGAAACGGAATTGTTAGCTTTTCACTATCTCTCAAGCTTAGTTGGAAAGTGGCAAAAGGTGAAATTACTACTACTCAAATCAAAAAAATGCTCAAGAAATGAAAATCACAAAAAAGCAATTAAAGGGACTAACTCTATTCGAAAAAGAAGAGCTATACAAAATCCTAACAGAAGGGACAAAAATCACAGCAGGTAAGACACATAACAAAGGTTGGGTAGATACACCATTGTTTTTATCAGTCGAGGAGCAAAAGCAAATGAAACTATTCTAATAAAAAGAAAGCTCCTAATCAAGTGTTAGGAGCTTATCCAGTTAACTGGTTTTCAATCAACAAAAAAAACGTTGAATGAGACCGCAAAAATACACAAATGAAACATCAAATCATAACGAAGAAGGGATATAATGGCCCGGAGGTTATTTCAGCAATTCAAAAGTGCATCCGCAGAGGTTGGGAAAAAGAAGCACTTTATTGGGCCTTAGAGCTCTACGAATCCAATTACTCAGAATGGCTATGGAAAAGGCTCAGGATTATCTCAAGTGAAGATATTGGATTAGCAGAGCCAAACATCTCCAGTGAAATTTGGGCATTGTATTGTATGTTTCGAGAAGCTGCCAAGAATAAAGAGGACAAAGGCGAACCTCAACGGCTCTTTCTAGCTCACGCAGTAATAAAGCTCTGCAGGTCCAAAAAGAGTAGGCTAATAGATTGGGCTATCTTTTGGGAAATTCTTACACATCCATTCAAGCGCCTCGAGATACCGGATGTTGCTCTCGATAAGCATACCGACCGAGGCAAGCGCTTAGGAAGGAGCTGGAAACACTTCTTTGAAGAAGGTTCAAAACTAGATCCACACGAAATACAGGAGCTTGAAGATGAGTATCGAGAGCTCGCAAAAAATGCCATATCAAACAGTAATGAAATAGGCACACCAGAGCTATTCAGCGAATAACGTCCAAAAAAGCTAGAGAACCGCTTGCGATATTGCAGGCGGTTTTTTTTGTGCAGATAGATAATAATGTGATATGGGACGACCAAGAAAGCAAAGCCAAAGCTTAACCAAAATGAAGAATAAGCTAGGCATTCAGAAGAATAAGTTTGATGTGTACCACGAGTATTTGAGTGGTACAAAAGATATCGAGGAGCTGACCATCGAACAACAAGAAATGTTCGACAAATATAGCCTTGCATGGTCAATGGCGAACATTGGGCGAACTGATGATATGATTGAAGCTGCTTTGCAAAAGAAGTATGATATCAAAAGTGGAATGGCACGAATCATCCGTATTGAGAGCTTTGAGCTTTTCGGCAATGTTGAGGATGTAAGCAAGAAAGGGCGTTTGATGGCGGCAATCAATTATTTCAAAACACTCTCCAACCTAGCACGTGCCGAAAAAGACTTCAAAACCGCCACAATGGCTTGGAAAGAGGCATCTACACTCGAAGGATTGTACGAAGGAGAAGCAGTAGGCTTCAATCTTAACGACTTCAAGACAGCACCAACGATTGTTTTTACCAACAATATCAATGTTTTGAATAAGCAAATTAAATCAATTGAGGACGATGAGTAGCGAGGTGAAAGAGGTATATCTCAATGATAAACAGTTAAAATTTCTCAAAAGTAGAGCCAAACGCAAAACGTTTCATGGAGGTCGTGGTTCTGGTAAGACCAGTACATTAGGTGTTGACCAGTATCAATGTTTTTGGGAGTTACCACGAGCTACAAATGTTATTGGCGGGTTGACATACGTACAGCTCGACTCAGTTGTATTACCAGGTATTCTTGCCTCATTGGAAAGGTTAAATATTCATGAATATAACAAGGCTCAACCCTATGGCGTCTATGTTTTAGGTGTCAAGCCTCCTGACCACTGGGGAACTCCTTACCAAAAAGTCGGGAAAAAAGGATATCAGTACGCGATGACGTTTATTAATGGCTATACTATTCGTTTTGTATCTCAAGATAATCCAAACACTCACAGAGGGATTAACTCAGATTTGATTCGGATAGATGAAAGTGCCACCATGGACGAAGACTTTATCAATACGGTACTGTCTCCGACCATGCGAGCCAATCCAAATACCAAGTTGGCAAAAAGTCATTTGCACCATAGTTTCTATGATTTTTCGTCTGCGAGCTGGACACCAGAGGGAAACTGGATTTACAAAACGGAGGAATTATACAAAGAAATGCTCGAAAGAAGAGCAAAAATGTCCGATGCCGAAAAGCTCAAAAATCCTCCAGAATACCTGTTTTTAGAAAGTACCTATAGAGATAATCAAGCCAATTTGCCACTTGACTATGGCAAGCGCTTACAAGATCAACTTTCGGAGCTTCAATACATGGTCGAAGTTGAGAATGAACGATTAGGCAAGTTACCAAACTGCTTCTATTTCTCATTCTCAAACGCAAGGCATACTTATGTCAAGTCTTATGATTATGAATACGATGATAAGTCCAAGCTCCATTTGTATCGCTCGAATGACTACCAATCAGACCGTGAGCTTGAAGTATCACTCGACTTCAACGCTGATATATGTTGGGCTGTAACATGCCAAGAGGTTGGTCGTGAGTTCAGAGTCATCGACTCGCAGTTTGAGAAGTCGTCAGTCCTACAACCTTACAAAAACGTCATCTTAGAAAACGCCAAAAACTGGTGCAAAAAATACGCCTCACACCAGAAAAAAACAGTCAAAATTTACGGTGACAAATCAGGAAAAAACCGCAACGCAGGCTCAGGTGGGGATAATGGCAACTTTTTTAGCCAGTTCATTAAAGTACTAACTGACGAGGGATGGACTGTAATTAGGGAGTATGAGAAACAAGGCAAAAACCCTGCACATAAAGATAAGTACATACTTCTTAACCACCTATTAGAGGAGTCTAACGAACGTGCGCCTAAGATACGATTCAATCAGAACACAAATAAAGTACTCATCATAGCCATGTGTCGCACCCCCATCATGACAGATGGCACGTTCAGGAAGTCGAAGAAGAGCGAGACATCAGGCGACATGGTAACGAATAGAGAGTATGCGACGGATGGCACCGATGCACTAGACTACATACTCTATGCTAAGTATAAGAAGTTCATGCCAGGCGTGAAGGCTCAACAAAATACTTTCGACTCCTTCTAAGCTACCGATTCATACAGATTCATTCCGATTCTAACCGATTCCTCAACCCTCAGCAATGGGGGTTATATTCTATTTTTTTGATATGGCAATTGCCGTTGCCGTCAAAGGGCGGGTGCCCTTCTCGTAAAAGATTACACTCGTTTTTGAGTTTATTCGTCGTAACTACCAGAAAGTAAAACGATTATATTTTTTTTCATTAAAAAGTGTATCAAAAAAGCGTCCTAAACTATCCTAAAACAACCGATTAATATTGAATTGTAAATGTTTAAAACCGATATGAGTAAAAAAATCAGTCTTTCACAAGCACTTGCTATGCTTTGCCGTCCTGACGAAAAGCATAATATCCGCTATCGCAAATCGTCCGCAGGACAACTTGGTGTAGCTGGTAGCAAGGATGGCGTAACCATTCGGACTGCGAAAAGTGAAAAGCTCAATATGCTTTCAGCATCGAAGAAGTTTGGTGCGGATGGAATCATTAAGCTTTGGCATCCTCGCACGAATCAAGATTTCGACATCGTGATTGACTTGCTTACGCATATCGATGGGATGGAAATAGAGCACCCGTATAACTAAGGTTTGTATGTCAGTTGTTGAGTTGTCGAAGAGCATCTACCTTCTAAGGAATGAAGATGCAAGAGTGGGGGCATTTGTGGAAGTAGTACCCTCAACACAAGATACGAGTTTCCCCAGCTCCAGCATTGCTGCGGGCTCAGGTAGCTACGATGGATTATCACACATAAGATGGGGCGCTCAGGATGAAAAGCCTTCAGAGATGCACAGGCTTGCCACCGATTCGCCAAACAAATGGCGTTTGATTGAAACCCGTAGAGATTTTTTGATTGGTAATGGCGTGCGCTTTGGCATCGAGAAACCCAACGGCGCCAAGATGGAACGTGAGCTTTTGAGTCCGTCTCACAAAGACTACTCAGCTATTAGCGATTATATCCGCTCATTGGATAAGGTTGGGTACTTTGGAGATGCTGCTTATCAAGCAAGCTTTTCGGGGAATGTCTTCACGGGCATTCCTCTCGATAGAACTGGAAGAGCTGAGCTTATTAATTGCCTCGATTGTTTCGAGATGCGAATTAGAGCTTTGGCACAAAACGAAAGTCGTGTGTCTGCCTTCATACGCAACCCAAATTTTGGAAAGCGTACCTATAAGAAAGCAGATGGATTCCCTTTACCTGCTTTCAATCCAGCTAATCCAAAAGCATTTCCTTTTTCAGTTTTTCACGCCAAACATAAATTGCCTGGTCAACCATTCTATTCGTTTGCCGCTTGGTGGGGAACGAAAGCATGGACAGAAGTAGCAAACCAAATTCCGAAATATCACCTTGAGGG
>NZ_JBMLSD010000286.1:0-4274 GCF_049240685.1 Flectobacillus sp. | reverse complement strand
GAACGAAAGCATGGACAGAAGTAGCAAACCAAATTCCGAAATATCACCTTGAGGGTTTGACTTCTGGATACAATATCAAATACTTGATCAAGTTCCCAGACGATTATTTCGACCGTGAAGGACTCGAAACTAATGAGGAGAAAAATGAGCATAAGCGCCGTGTTCTCAATCAGATGAAAGAGTCTTTGGCTGGCAAAAAAGACAAAGCGGTTGTAACATACTACAAGTATGATATACAATCGATGAAGGCTTTGCCAGGCGTGGAGATTGTTCCGCTGAAAAATGACATGACGGATGATGCTTACGTGTCTCTTTTCAACACGGCCAACATTGCTCAAGCTAGTGGACATGGTGTAATGCCAGTTCTTGCGGGTATCGACACTGGAGGGAAATTGGGAGGCTCAGGCAAGGAACTCGAAGCGGCAGCCATGTATCAACAAAAATTCATGACTTATAGCGATAGAGCTTTGTTATTACGCCCATTAATTGAAGTTCAGGACCTTAACGGTTGGGACTCAAAAATTAAGTTTTGGTTTGAGGATATCGAAGTTTACGTAACGGACTCAACCCCTACCAATTCGCCAGCAAATCCAAATAATCCAGCTAAGCAACAAAACAAAGATGGCAACACTAATTAAGAATATTTCAGAGCTGAAGAATGTAATTGGTGGCATTCAAAAGGATATGAGTGATGCCAATTTTATGCCCTTTGTGAAGTCTGCGGAGACTCGGTTTATCATGCCGATTATTTCGGAGGAGTTTTACGATGAGCTTACAACTCTTAGCAATACGACAACCAAGCAAGCTAGGCTTATTGATTTGCTCAAGCAAGCTTCTGGTCATTACGCTAATATGCTAAGTACCATCAAGCTGGTGCTTAGTAGAGGTGATATCGGTTTGACGCAAAACAAAACTGGTAACTCGGTGGCAATTACCAAATGGCAGTATGTAGCTGACATAAAAGACTCAAGGGAGAAAGCGGATGCTGCTTTGGAAGCAGCTTTGAAATACCTACATAAGAATAAGTCGGACTTTCAAACCTTCCTTCAATCTGAGGAGTACAAGGCATCGGCAAACTTGCTTATCCCGACTGCTACCATGCTCACGGAGTTTTTGCCAGTGGTCGATAATTCTCAGATTTTCTACTTACGATTAGCTAATTATATAGCAAAACAGCAAAAGTATTATATCGTGCCCCTAATTGGAAAAGAACAACTGGAGGCATTCAAGACAAAGGCTAGACAAGCAAGTCCGAATTGGACGGAGAAAGAGCAAGAGGCAATGGACTTGCTTTGTCATGCCATCGCAAACCGTGCGTTTGCTGAGGCTATCCCATTTTTGAATATCAATTTGGATATGCGAGTAGTAAGCGAAACGGATGGTGTATTGAATGAGGATGACCTTAGTGCAGACCGCAAAACGGGTATGCAAAGAGCCTGCTTAGAACAAGCAGAAAAGTTCTCGAATATGCTAGTGAAGTTCCTTAACAAGAATGCTTCAGCTACCGAATTTCAAAGTTTTTATAGTTCAATTTTTTATAAGCCAACATTAGGACTTAGAGACCTGCCGCCAGTTGAGCCGGGTGCGCCCCTAGTGTTATAACTCAAATCACGATGACAAAGGCGAATGCAACGAGTGTGGCGGAAGATGTAGTGAAACCGCCAATCGTTTTGAAAAACAACAACTTCGAAAAGCAGGAAGAGGAGCTTCAAGCTGCTATCGTTAATGCTCAAAAGCAGCTTGAAGCTACTAGAAAGCAGAAAGCTGATGCTCAACAAAAAGAGCAAGAGCAAAAGAGAATCAGAAAAGCTGCTTTGATAGCTGAAGCGGAGCGCTATGAAGCGCTTGCGAATGAATCAGGATTAGAAAAGCAGGATGTCGATGCACGTCTACAGTGGGCGGCTGAAGCTCGCAATCAAGCAGCTCAAATCTACATTGAAGGTGAAGAGCAACCCGAACCGAGCTTTGTACAGAAAATCAGCGAAAAGCTTACAACTCTTTTTGCCTGGCTTTTTGGTCACGGCCTTGGTTGGACCTTCCAGATTGCAGTGCTTTTCATTGTTGCCTACTTCTGTTATAGCAAAGTGATGGATTGGAAAGTAGCTATTCAAGCTATCAATGCAAAGTATGCAGCACTCGACCAACCAACCCAAATGCTTGCACCACCATTAGACGAAACAGATTTGCAAAAGGTCTTCTACGACAAGTTTGTATTGTTTATTGACCTGTTCACAGCCTTTGTGATAATGCTAATTCTAGCACCGGATAAACTATTTCAAATTTTACCTTTTGCCAAAATCAGTAAGAAAATATGGAGTGGATATGCCACATTACCCGAACAGCAAAAGCAATGGTTGTCTTTTGCATGGTGTGCCTTGGTATTGCTTGTAACAATCTGGAGTCACACGCACAACAGTACCATCCGATAGAGCTTGAGCTTCGGAATGCCATTTTTGACACGCTGAGGTATTACACAAATTTCACAGTCGAGCAAACTGGCAAGAACGACCATTGGGCAATCTATCGTTTCAACAAGCTCCAAAAAGGTGCAAAAGGACGTGCATGGTGTTCCGATTTTATTTTGTACGGATATCACAAAAACGGTGTTTACCCTCCCTTGGTTACGGGTGTCGCCTACAGTTGGAAAAAGAAAAAGACCCTAGTTTACTGGCCCGCCATGGGTGTAGATGTCCGGCGAATAAAACAACTGGTAAACATGATGGATGTCGTAGTATTCACATGGTCGCACGTCGAGGGCTATACTGATTGTAATATTCTAGGTCCCATTACCATCGGGGGAAATACCAAAGGTTACAGACCAAAAGAAGGTGCCTACTATCCTATACATAGGCGCTGGAGGGATGTCAGAGGGATTTATAACCACGTGACTCCATGGCTCAAAGCTCATGAGAGCTCTGCGGCCATCAAAATGAGTTTCAACTTTCAAACCTTATAAATTATGCTTAATCAAAATGAAATTGGCTTGGTAGACAGATTTCTTTCACCAACGCCAAAGGTATTCGGTACCATCCGAAACATTGGAATTATCCTAGCTGCTTTAGCTGGAGCAATTATGACTATTGGAAAGGATATGCAATTGCCTACAATCTTAACCATGATTGCCGATAAGGCAACTGTTATCGCTGGACTCATTGCGGCCACCATTGCTCAGCTCACTGTAGACTACAAGGAGAAGAGTTTGGAGGATATTAGACCTCCAGATGAGCCATTTATTTTCAAGAATGATTTGTTCATCATTTTATTACTGTTTAGTTTTTCATTTTCAATGCTATCGTGCACCTCTCCAGTAGTTCGAGGGAAAATAGTGAAGCTGGAGAACAAGCCTCCCAAAGTAATAGCCGGTGTTTACTTTGCTCAAAAATGGAATGTAACTATCGAGGATTACGGTCGGTTTCGAACTTCGGATATCGATAGAGCTGAGTGGATACATCTCAAGCCCGGTCGAATCTTTTACGCTGGGAAGTAATGGAATGGCTCAAATCACAATTACTACAAAATCAGATAGCGAAGCTGTCTGGTGGATGGAGCTCGCTAACAAAATGGGTACTGAAATACAAGTGGTATTTGGTAGCAATTGCCCTGCTGATGGTGATAATCCCTCAAGTGCTCCGTTGCAAAACAGAAAACGTAAGTACGAACAATCAAAGTTCAAACCACCAGGGCAATGTTAGGTCAACTCAATACATCCAAAAGAGCGAGAAAGCTAGGTTGGCTTCTCATGCTCGTATCGATTCTATGCACAGTAATGACGTGCAAAGGTCAATCGACTCTCTCTTCAACCGATGAGCTGGAGCAAGTCAAAAAGTTGGTACCAAAGGGGTATATTGTTTTTACGGTTGATGGTGCAAAAAAAGCTTTGAAGTATAGAGAAGATGCCCTTGCATTCGACTATCAAAACAAGATCAAGGATACTCTTATTACTAGCCTCAGCAATGAAAATGCTTTGCTGAGGCAGGAAAATACCAACTTAAAAACGGAGAATAAACAATTGAAAACCGCCAAAACGCTATCGACCATTGAGCGTTGGGGTTATCGAGCACTGTTGTTAGCAAAATATATTGGACTGCTGTGAAAAAAATTCGTGTAGGTGATATTTGGTCGGGTAAGATTCCCGAAAATTTCGAAGAGTGTAGCTTTTTTCAAAAGGAGCTGGCACTTACGGCAAAGCATTATTTGAATAATCCAGAGATATCGTTAGAAACTTACAACGATATCCGGAAAGATATCACATTGGTGCTTAGTCGAATACCCAA
>NZ_JBMLSD010000285.1:4515-5995 GCF_049240685.1 Flectobacillus sp. | reverse complement strand
GTATTTGTGTTAAAGTCAACAATTCCATTTAGCGGATGAATTTATTCACCCTTAACGAAAATGTTTAAAGCGCTATAAGTCTAACAAAAAAAGTCGAACAAGTTTACTTGCTCGACTTTTTTATTGTATCCGTACCTTCGAAAGATTATTTCGCTGGTGCAGGCGCTGGTGCAGGAGTTCCCGAAGCTGGTGCAGCAGGAGCTGGTGCAGGTACAGCCGCTGGAATCGTTTTAGTAGCTGCTTTTTCTACGTTCACCGAGTTGATTCCTTCAGAGGCTGTTGGAGTCAAAAACTTAGAACCCAATGTTAACAAAGCAATTAGAATCGCTCCGCCCCAAGTAATTTGTTCAAGAAGGTCGCCAGTGCGTTGTACACCAAACATTTGGCTAGCGCCAGCCGAACCGAATTCACCTGATAAGCCACCTCCTTTAGGGTTTTGCACAAGTACTACAAACACTAACAATACCGCTACGATACAAATAATTACAATAACTGCTCCGAACATTTTTTACTTTTACTTTAAATGTGAATATTTTGTATTTGGGAAATGAAATTGCCAACGCTGTAAGCAATAACAGTAGGCCAAATTAAGACGTTTCAGACGATAAGCTCGAATCGTAAGCTCATGGCTTTGAGAAGAACTTATTGAATGCTTGAATTGCTAAATTTAGTCAAGTAAATAAACTCTTCCTACTGTAAGGACTTAATTTTATCCGCAAAGTACGCTTTTTTTTCTGGGAATTTCAAAATTAATTTTTCATATACTTCTACAGCCTTTTCTTTACGTCCTTGCATGGTTAGGATTTTGGCATAGCTCTCGGTAATAATTTCTTTTTCGACTTTAGTACTTTTGGCTGATAAGTCAACTTGATGAATGGGGGACTCTAATTGATTTTTAGAGGTTCTGATCAAGCCAGGGTCTTTTTCAATAAAAGAATTAATGATATCGAGTTGCTTTTGTTGCTTTTGAATGATGTCTTCCAAAAGAGTATCTTCATACAAGGTAGAAAAGGCTACTAAATCTTGATTGGTAAAACTCTTTGGTTTGTCTTCTGCGCTGGCTTGTTCGATGATTTTATCAACTTTATGAATGTATTCAGCCGTACTTGGAGAGTTTTGAGGAATAAGGTTTTCATTAACAAAACTACCATTGATGACCTTCCGAAGAGCGTTGCGATTTAGCGCGTAGATGGCTGCTTTACGAATTTTTTCGTTTGCCAATTCTTCTGCATAATGCGAATGGTATCCTTTTGCCACAAGGGTATGTGCCAGTTGAAAGTAAGGATAATCTTCAAGGATGGCTTCCAGAGATTCTATATCTTTTTTGGAAACTTCATTGGGATTATTGATTAAATATGATAGAGCTTCTTTGGTCATTGAGAAAACTGAGATAAAAAAAGGGCGGCGTTGTGAATGTTGAGTTTTTTGAGTTGTGAATGCCAAGTCTGTAGTGTGCGAATATCTAAGTTTTGTTTTTTAA
>NZ_JBMLSD010000285.1:0-4415 GCF_049240685.1 Flectobacillus sp. | reverse complement strand
TTGAGTTGTGAATGCCAAGTCTGTAGTGTGCGAATATCTAAGTTTTGTTTTTTAAGTAGGAAAACGTTATTAGTTAACAGGTTATCAGTTATTTTAAGATATTTATAATCAAAAGGGTATAGTCAAATTTTCCTTCAGATATACTATTAATTTAATCTTTCCTTTTACTTAAATAAAATTAATGCTAATGACAAGAAAGCTTTTGAACAAAATAAAATCCTTGGTACACGACTAACTCATCATTCACAACTCAAAACTCATCTCTCAAAAACTTCTACCACTCTCCAGCGGTTTTGTTGAAAATATCTAATACGATTTGGTCAAAGATTTTGGGAATCAACTCTTTCTCTACTGCTGCTACCGTTTGATTTTGTGGGAAATCTTGGTAAAATGAAAACTCTTGGTCAAAGTTTTTATTTTCATCTTTGGCGTTAGTAAATTTTACCTGTACCCTAATCGTGAGGCGGTTTAAGCCCCCTTTATCGGATGAACTTGTTGCTTTAGCCTCCACATCATAACCTGTTATACTCCCTTCAAACATCAAATCGGGGTTGATATTGGCCATTTTCAATGAAGTATTTCTTTGAAAATATTCTTTCATTTTTTCATTGAAAATTAGGGTAAGGTTGGTTGGTCCACCTGCTGCTTGGGCAGTAAAGTTTTGAATTTGAATGGTTTTCAAATTTGGGTCTAAACTAGCCCCCCTAAAAGTATAGCAAGCTTGTAACATACTTGATATACCTAGCAAAAGTAAAATTCCAGAAATCTTACTGAGCCTATTCTTCTTCGATGTCATATTGCTTAATTTTGCGATAAAGCGTTCTTTCAGAAATACCCAAGTCTTGTGCTGCGTATTTACGTTTATTTTTATTTTTTCTTAAAGCTCGAATAATCATATCTTTTTCTTGTTTTTCGAGCGATAAAGATACCTCTTCGGCTACATGAGTTATATCGTAAACATCGTTGGCATTATTGTTATCGTCTAGCGAAATGATTTTTAATTCATTGTCATTAGGCGAAACACTAACACTCTGATAATTGGGTTGTTCGAAATTTGGTGTACTTGGAGGCAAAATTCTATTCGGGTTCATTTCTGGTGCCTGATAGTTATTGCCATAATTAGTAGGAATGCTCTCACCCTCCAAACCTTGAAATAAGGTTTCATGACCTTTCAGGATATCGCCAGTCATTTCACCATTATTTTTTAATACTTCCAAAAACATCTTTTTAAGCTCGGTCACGTCGCGACGCATATCAAAGAGGATTTTGTAAAGTAATTCTCGTTCGTTGAAGTTATCCTTATTTTGCGCTTCAAAATCTTTGCGAACAAGTCCATTGCCCACTTGCTGACCGCTGTTCATTTGAAGGTAATGGCTCAATTTATTGGCATCGACGATTCGCTCGTCCACCTCAAGAATTGATATTTGATCAGCCAAGTTTTTTAATTGGCGAATATTGCCCGGAAACCTTTGAGATAACAAAAGATTCTGAGCATCTTGAGTCAGTTGTATAGGCTTGATGCGGTACTTTTCAGCAAAGTCGGTGGTAAATTTTCTAAAAAGTAATTCAATATCTAAACCACGGTCGCGTAGCGGAGGTACAAAAATCGGAACTGTGTTTAGACGGTAATACAAATCCTCACGGAATTTGCCACGCTCTACAGCCTGCATCAAATTGATGTTTGTGGCCGCTACAACTCTAACATTGGTACGCTGTACTTTGGAAGAACCCACTTTGATAAATTCTCCATTTTCGAGTACACGTAACAAGCGAGCTTGAGTACCAAGAGGCATTTCGGCAATTTCGTCCAAGAAAATGGTACCGCCATCGGTCACTTCAAAATAGCCTTTTCGAGCATCTACTGCACCCGTAAAGGCACCTTTTTCGTGACCAAATAATTCTGAATCAATCGTTCCTTCGGGTATTGCACCGCAGTTTACCGCAATAAACTGACCGTGTTTTCGTGCCGAAACATTATGTATAATTTTTGAGAATGATTCCTTTCCCGAACCACTTTCGCCTGTAATCAGCACGGTCATGTCGGTAGGAGCAACCTGTGCAGCTACTTCGATGGCATGGTTCAAGGCGGGGGAATTGCCAATTATACCAAATCGGGCTTTGATGGATTGTAATTCGGAATTAGTCATACATTTATGGGATTTGGATAGGTTGATTGAATCAAAGAATTGTGAGTGAGTGAATGGTGAATGAGGTGTTGTTACAAACAATATTTAACACCATTATTCACAATTCACTCATTCAACATTCACAATTTTCTAAACCACTGCTTCTCCAATGAGGGTTGCGGCTGTACATTCTTTGATAAGAACGTTTACATAGTCACCTTTTTGGAAGTTGAGTTTAGGGAAAACCACTACCTTATTTTGGTCGTTGCGTCCTTGTAAAAAATCATCTGAACGTTTTGAGAAACCTTCTACCAATACTTTCTGAACCTTACCGATTGACATTTGATTTCTCTCCAAAGAGTGTTGTTGTTGGAGGGCGATGATTTCATTTAAACGACGTTTTTTCACGTCTTCTGGAATATCGTCTTCCAACTTTTTTGCCGCAGGAGTCCCTGGTCTTTCCGAATAAGCAAACATATAACCGTAGTCATATTTTACATATTCCATCAGGCTCAAAGTATCTTTATGCTCATCTTCAGTTTCGGTACAGAAACCTGCGATTAGGTCATGCGAAATACCACATTCTTCGCCCAAAATTGCACGGATTGCATCGATTCTATTCAAATACCACTCACGGTCGTAAGTACGATTCATGAGCTTCAATATTCTGGTATTTCCTGACTGAGCAGGCAAGTGAATATAATTACAGATGTTTTCATACTTTTTCATAGTATGCAAAACTTCATCGGTAATATCTTTAGGGTGAGAAGTCGAGAAACGAATACGGAGTTCTGGACTAATCAAGGCTACTCTTTCTAAAAGCTGTGCAAAGTTGACGGTTTCGGTTCCATCTTCCGAAGCCCATTTGTAAGAATCCACATTTTGTCCTAACAAGGTTACCTCTTTGAAGCCATTATCATAAAGTTCTTGACATTCCTTCAAGATAGAATACACATCACGCGAGCGCTCACGCCCTCTTGTGAAAGGCACTACACAGAACGAGCACATATTGTCGCAACCACGCATGATACTTACAAAGGCTGTAACACCGTTTGAATTCAAACGGACAGGGGTAATGTCGGCGTAAGTCTCATCACGAGAGAGGAATACATTGATAGCTTTTTGACCTTCGTCAACCTCACTGAAAAGGTTGGGTAAATCACGATATGAATCTGGCCCAGCTACTACGTCAACGATTTTTTCTTCTTCCAAAAATTTCGTTTTCAAACGCTCAGCCATACATCCCAATACTCCCACAACTACTTGAGGTTTTTTCTTTTTGAGAGGTGTAAAGCTTTTCAGACGATTTCTTACTTTTTGCTCTGCATTTTCACGAATCGCACAAGTATTTAGTAAAATTACATCTGCCTCTTCGTATTGGCTTGTGGTGGCATAACCCTGTTCTTGCAAAATCGAGGTTACGATTTCACTATCCGAAAAATTCATCTGACAGCCGTAGCTTTCGATGTATAATTTCTTCTTACTTTCTTTGCCAGTTTCATCCACCGTAATGCGGGCTACTTCCAACGCTTCTTTGTCTTCGTCTTTGAGTATTTCTAAACTTCTCATCTTTTGATTAAGAATAATATGATTCGAAATGGAAGTGGGGCTACTAAAACCATTTTGATTATAGCCCCTCTAATTCGTTTGAATCTACAAATTTACGGATTTTTCTTGTCAATCCTGCCATTATGTCAGACTTTTGTAGAATTGTACTATTTCTAAAGATTAGGTCCGAGCATGTACTGATTTGACATGATAGTAAAATAGCCTTTTTACGGTTTTAGTTCAACCCCAAGGTTTCATTTTTGAAATTTTAGGAAAATTTAAGCTTTTTATTATTCAATGATGTTGCCACAAGGAGTAAATGTTTTCTCGAAAACAAATTCTCTAGGAATCAATTATGGAATCTTAATACTCTGTGCTAGGGCTGTACGAATGATTTCAAACTATTGCAGATTTGGGATTTCTGATTTCGGAAATAAAGTAAAATACCTTTGTTTTTTGCAAAATATAGAAGATTATACTTCCGAAATCCAACATCCGATATCCGAAATAAACAGTTTTTACAATCCTTCGTACAGTACTAACGCTGTGCTCATCATTCATAACTTTAAGTAATCATGCAGAATTATATTTAAGTTTTGTGTTTTCGGAACAAGGCAACAGGCACAAGGCAAAGAGTGCTAAAATATTTTTAACGACCACGGACAAGCATTTTTCCCATAGCCCACCGCCGAAAGCCGATACATGAAAGCTTAAAGCACAATCTTAAACTTTATTTTGCGA
>NZ_JBMLSD010000284.1:0-3102 GCF_049240685.1 Flectobacillus sp. | reverse complement strand
TACCTGAATGCCTTAGGCACAAAAATTAAATTCTATTTTGCCCACTAACTTAAGTTGCACCCTCTTTAGAATTTTATGATGTTTATAGTTTACAACACTCTATAATTTTTATACTCTCCGATTCTCCAACCTGTCGTTTTTTCAATCCACATTTTTACGGAGTTTTTAAAATTGAGTTTCTTTTCTTTGATGTCAAAATCAAAAAGCCAATTCATACGCTCCACCCGTGCCTGCATGACTTGTGGATGTGAACCGTCGAAGTGTGTTAATGAATCAATTTCGGAATAGTCAAAATCCTCTAATTCTTGTGAAATCTTTTCTACTTTTTGTTCGCTATGCCAAAAGCGACTAGAGCTTTTAATCTTTTCCTTTTGGATTTCGGGAGGTTTTACCCAACCATAATGATAGATAAAGGCATCTATGAGTTTGACTTTGAGCTTTTGGTTATCTTTTGTTCTAAATCCTTGTGCATCACGATAAGACAATACATTTCCTGTATTACGAACCACACGAATTTCGCGACGATACCAGCGATGTGCATCGGCTACATAGTTGTACGAACCATAAAAATGCAAGTATTTGAATAGTAGTCCTTCCACTTCAGGTTTATGAAGGTTATCTTCCATGGCTTTTTTAATGACAGGAAGGTACTTTTCATGTACCACTTCATCGCCTTGGATATAAAAACACCAGTCAGCATCGGGCGAAATAGCAGCCAGCGCCTTATCGGTTTCGACCGCCAATACACGTCCGCCTTCACGCAAAGAGTCGTCCCAAACAGTTTCGATAATTTTGATTTTGGGCGAATCTATACTTTGTATTAATTCTAAGGTACCATCTTCCGAATTTCCTACGGCAACTACCAGTTCGTCACATATTGGCAATATCGAAGTAATAGCCTCGATGATGGGATAGTCGTATTTGATAGCATTTCGGACAAAAGTAAATCCTGCAATCTTCATTTTTTTTGATAGCTTAAATATTGTAGTGGAACCCAATTGAGTGATTGAGTGATTTGGCGAATGAGTGATTTTTAACAGGATTGATACTTCCGAAATCCAACATTCGGTATTAGGATTGTACGAAGGATTATAAAAATCATTTATTTCGGATTTCGGATGTTGGATTTCGGAAGTGTAAGCTTCTTTTTTTGTAACAAAAAAAGGTATTTTAGTTTTTTTCCGAAATTGTTTGAAATCCTTCGTACAGTACTAATCCCCAATCTAAAATCCTGTTAGCTTTGCAAGCTGCTTAATTTGGCGTAATAGCCATTTGGAATTTGCACAAGTTCTTCGTGCGTTCCTTCCTCTACGATTTGTCCTTTGCTAATAACGATGATTTTATCCGCATTTTGGATAGTACTCAAACGGTGAGCAATGACCAAGGTTGTACGGTTTTTCATCAAATTTGTCAACGCTTCTTGTACCAATTTTTCTGATTCGGTATCTAGGGCGGAAGTGGCTTCGTCCAAAATCAAAATTGGAGGGTTTTTCAATACCGCTCTTGCAATACTCAAGCGTTGGCGTTGTCCACCCGACAAACGACTTCCTCGGTCACCAATAACGGTTTGATAACCTTCTGGAGACTGAGAAATAAACTGATGAGCATTCGCAATTTTGGCAGCTTCGATAATTTGCGCTTCTGTGGCGTTGGCACCAAATACGATATTATTTTCAATGGTATCGTTAAACAATATAGATTCTTGTGTCACAATCCCCATTTGACGATGTAGCGATTCAGCCGAAATCGCTTTTAGGTCGATACCATCGAGGAGAATTTCGCCACCTGTAGGGTCATAAAAACGAGGAACTAAATCGGCTAGGGTAGATTTACCACCGCCCGACTCGCCAACTAGTGCAACGGTTTGACCTTTTGGAATAGTAAATGAAATATTTTTTAACACATCATTTTCACCATTATAGCTAAATGACACATTTTTAAATTCAATTCCTTTTTCGAAGCTTGGTAAATTAATGGCATTCGGCTGGTCTTGAATTGCAGACTCCGTTTCCATCAAAGCAATAATGCGCTCAGCCGAAGCAACGCCTCTTTGAACACCACTAAAGGCATCAGCGATTACTTTTGCAGGTCTTTGTACTTGTGAAAACAATGCTAAATAACTGATAAATTCAGAAGCCGTAAAGCCACCTTCTTTGTTGATTACAAGTGAGCCACCATATAACAAAATCCCTGCAATTACCATTACACCCAAAGTCTCAGAAGTAGGAGAGGTCATTTCTTGACGATAAACCATTCTCTGAACCGACTGTTTGTATTTGGTATTCAGGGTATCAAATTGCTTGATAATAGTACCTTCAGCGTTAAAGGCTTTTACCACACGCATACCGCCCAATACTTCATCAATCGTACTGATAATCGTACTTAAATTTTCCTGAACCTCTAAAGCTTTTTTACGTAAACGACGGGTAATACCTGCGATTGCTCCACCAGAAATGGGTAATATCAGGATAGAGAAAAAGGTCAACTTGGCAGAAAGTGTAAACAAGAATACAAAATATACCACCAAGGCAAATACCTCTTTTAATGAAGCGGTAAAGGCACGAGCAATAGAGTTTTCGATTTCTTGAATATCGGTTGTCAGGTGCGACATCAAATTACCTTTGCGCTCATTGTTGAAAAAGCCTAAATGCAGACTAACTGTTTTTTGAAAAACGGCATGTCTCAAACTCGCAATCGTTTCGGATTCAACGGTTTTAAGGATTCTTTGAGAAAGGTAACGGAATACGTTTGAAAGGAAAACTGATACCACAATGATAGCACATGCAAACTGTAGCGCGCCCATACGACCATACACATCCAACATATTGTATAAGTAATAGTTGAATGTATCAGAGAAAAACTCTTTACTCAAGCTAAAATCAGGAAGTTGCGTCACTCTTTTTTCTGCTTCTCCGCTTTCGACCTGATTAAACAAAACCTTCAATAAAGGCGAAAGTAGAGCAAAGTTGAGTACTCCAAATATGCTGGCTAATAAAGATAGTATGAAATAGGGCGCAATATACTTTTTGAGTGATGTTGTATATTGTAAAATACTTAAATATGTTTTCAATGAATGATGATTTTGAGTTTGTTTTGAGTTAT
>NZ_JBMLSD010000283.1:2829-4662 GCF_049240685.1 Flectobacillus sp. | reverse complement strand
AAATTGTTGGAAATCCTTCGTACAGCCCTAATCTAAAATTGTAGTGGCTCCCTAAGGCTTGACTTCGTACTCTAGTATGCTCAAGGGAGAAGCCATTCCTGCTTTTGTAGGAGTTGCTTGTTGCATCAAGGAAATAATCCTGCTTTCTCGAAAACGAGTGACATCAGGCTTTGGCTCGAGGATACTAACATGCTGATTATCAACACCAATTGTAAACCATTGACTCCATTGATTCTTATTAGAAGCTTTCAGAATCACCAATTCTCCTTCGGCAAAATAGATAGGATGTCTAGATTTATCGTTTACTGACTGTCGATAATAGAGTAGAAATAAATTGTCATTGGCATCAAAAAGTATTTGTGGACGTGTACCTGCTTGGGCAATGATTAGTTTTTCATGCCATTTTCCATTGGTATCACGCCATAAATGATAATAACCACAGGCCTTTCTATCCCAAAATACTCCTTCATTAAATGGCTTGTTGGGCAATTTTCGCCAATAAACCACATGAATTCGACCTCTTGAATCAATGGCTTGTGCTTGTTGGTTCATCAATGACTGTTTGCGATTGATAGGACGGATAATCGAATGTTTAGACTGCACATTCATCAATACATTCGAATCGGCATGAGCAATGGTTTCACCACGATTATTTTTCCATGACTTTCCCTTGTCTTTACTATACGCAAATACCCAATCGTGGTTTGCGCCATCAGCTTTTTCACGCCAAGTAAAGGTGGTATACAGCACTCCATTTTTGCCATAATCCCAACCATTATAATAGGCATTTCGAGAACGACTATTATCTAAATCATCTTCAAAATATCCCTCTGAGCTATCTATTGCATGTCGTTCTTGCCATTGACTTTGTTGCGCATTGTAAGTTGCCATCCAATTTTGCCCATCACCACTTTTGCCTTTTCGGTAAAACAATTGAAGATTTCCATCGGGCATAGATACAAAACTAGGATAACTAACCTCCTCAATTTCTTCATCTAATTGATGAGAAAGGGATAAAAACTGGCTTGATTTCCAACTTGTTTTTTCAGGAAAATCTAGTAAATACTTTTTCGAACGAATATAGTTAAGCGTATTATTGTGATGATTAAAAGCGATGTGAAGCGTTCCATCTTTCTGACAAAAGCCCAATGAAATAGTATTATGAGCATCGTCCTTACTAAGAGTATACGGGAAACTAAGGATATCTATTTTGTTGGTTCGAAGGTTTCTCCGAAAAATACTTAGTTGGCGATTGCCATTATAAAACCCTCCATATTGAAATCCCTTAAAAGTAGCCAATGCCTCCTTTTGAAAAGCCTGCCCATTGATATTCATTCCATAGTCACCCTGAACGGTTAGTGCTTTGGAGTCTAACAAAATAGAGCGAATTGGATTGAGCTTTGGTTGAGCTATACTTTTTCCAAAAATCAGAAAGAGCAGCAGAAAAAGACCCTTGTTAAAATATTGGCGGTAATTCATCGGAATATCAGGCTTAAGATGTAGCTACAAAGTAGGTGTTTTTAGTGGGAAATAATAGAGGTGAAAGGAAATAATCTTTAAAAATCCAATGGTATACTACTTTGTTTTAAGTAGGAAAACGTTATTGATTAATAGTACATTGGTTACCTTAAGATATTCATAATCAAAAGTTTATAGTTAATTTTCACCCCAGATATACTATTAATTTAATCTTTTCTATTGCTTATCCACAAGTTAATCTATTTTTCGTCTATATATCCAAAAAGGCGTGCGAAAAGCAAATTTCGCACGCCTTTTTGGATACTATATTTCAGAATGCCACGTCTTCAGACACACAGTATTGCGTCTCTACTA
>NZ_JBMLSD010000283.1:0-2729 GCF_049240685.1 Flectobacillus sp. | reverse complement strand
GATTTGCGCATATCTTCACGGCGCTTTAGGTATTTCTCGTATTGTGCGGCAGTTAATACTTCACTCATTTCATGATCTTTATCTTTCATGAGTTTGTCCATAATCTCCCTATTTTTCTGCATATCCTTTTCCGATGGACGACCATCTTCAGAGGTATTTCTTGCTCTAGAACGCATTTGTTTTTGCATAAAATCTGTCTGAGCCAAGGCATATTTCGTCGAAATGTCTGTTACTCGGTCAACCTGCTCAGGATTGAGTTTGAGCTTTTTCTTCATCCACTTTACTTCCTGTTCTACCATTTTTTCTGGGTCTGGCGGCTCAGGAGTACGTCCTTCAAAATCTGGACGCATACCACCTCCTCCGCCTTGCGGAGGACCTCCACCAAATTGGGCATAGGTTGTTAACGAAAAGCAGAAAGCCGCTATAAAAGCAAAAGCACCAAGTGTTTTCTTCATCATTTTCATGGTTATTGATTGTTAGCCTACCGAGTTTGGGGGTTTATCAACCTCGACTTGCATGCTTTGTCGAGGTTTGTTTTTGAGACTCAGTAGATTGTTTTTATGCTAAATCAACGCCACGATTGGCACACTATGATGATGTCTGATACACTTGGTACTTTTTTGTAGAAAAGCCTTAAAAATCTGTCTATCTATTGACTCCACTCAGTTGGAGTGCGATCCCAACGATGTCCTTTTAGTTCTTGTAAAAGTTGTGCAGAAAGTCCTTTCCCATCACTGCAACCCATATTTGACTCCACATTACGGATTTTTCTCATTCCCGGAATCGTTGTAGAAATATCTGGGTTACTCAAAATAAAGCGAATCGCCATTTCGGCCATACTCATCCCCGCAGGAATCAATGGACGCAAAGCATCGGCATGGTCTACGCTTGAATTGAGGTTTTCAGGAACAAAATAGGTCGAGCGCCAATCTTCTGCTGGGAAAACGGTTTCCTTCGTCAAATTGCCAGTCAACGTGCCTTCGTCAAATGGTACACGGGCAATTACAGCGATATTCTTTTCACGACACAATGGCAACAAAGCATCCTCTGGATTTTGGTCAAATATGTTGTAAATCACCTGAACTGCATCAATCAAATCTGTCCTTAAAGTCTCCAAGCAGTTGTTAGGCTCCCAGCGGTTGACACTCAAGCCCCAAGACAACACTTTTCCGTCTTTCGTCAATTTGGTAATAGCTTCTTTCCACTCGTCATGCTGTGCCCAAGCGTCCTCCCACACATGGAATTGCTGCAAATCGATAGCCTCCACCCCAAGGTTTTTCAAGCTTTTTTCGGTGTATTCAACAATATAATCCGCAGGAAAAACGTCAGCGATATTGAAATGTGCTTTCGAAGGCCAAATTCTGTTTTTAGGTGGAATTTTTGTAGCGACATACAACTTTTTCTCAGCATGTCTCTTGAGTGTTTTATTCAAAATCTCTTCACTCAAACCATCACCATAAGCCCATGCTGTATCAAAAAAGTTACAGCCCAATTCAATAGACTTATCCAAGGCATTGTTTACCTCTTGTTCTTCAGAACCTGTCCAGCCAGCCATACCCCACATACCATAACCTACCTCGCTCACTTGCCAGCCTGTACGACCAAATTTTCTGTATTCCATATTCAAAGTGTTTTGATTGTATATCAATACCTCAAATTTCTTGGATTTTTTACAGAGTTTATGAGAAAGTAGAAAGGTTTATTTACGAAATCGTTTTCGAAAGAAATTGAGTAGATTCTCTAGGAATAATTTCCGAATGAAGCATAATAGACTGAAAACTCGGGGTTTTCTTTGGTTTTTCAATTTGTGTAATAAGCAATTCCGTGGCTTTTTCGCCCATTTCTGTAGCAGGATGCTTTACTGTAGTGAGGGGAGGATTCAAAACCGTAGCTAATGGAAAATCGCAAAAAGACAATACTTTCAACTCCTTAGCGATTGAAATACTACCCGACTTACAAGCCAACCACAAAGGCGTCACCAATTCCTCGACCGAGGCAATAACTCCATCAAAAGACTTTTCTCGTAGTAATTGGGAAAAAGTAGCATCCGAAATTTCTTTGGGTATCTCTACAATATGGGTTTCGGGATTAACGATATTTTTTTCTGAAAGCGCTTTTAAAAAGCCTTGCTGTCGAAGATTTAAGGTAGAATTAGATATCCCATTCAACAAATAACCAATTTGTCGGCAACCACTTTCCCACAGATGATATACCGCTTTGTAGCCCAACTCAAATTCATTCGTTACAACCTTTTGAGCCTGAATATCCTGTGGAACGCGATCGAAAAACACTAATGGAATATCTTGAGATAGGAGATTTTGGATATGCGAAAACTCCTGCGTTTCGAGTGCTAAGGACATCAAAAGCCCGTCTATGCGTCCCAATTGCAAGTTTTCAAGAATCATTTTTTCTTTTTCAAAACTCTCATTGGATAAATAAATCAGGACATGATAGCCCTTTACACGTGCCACCGATTCGATACCCTTGATGACTGAGGCAAAAAAGCTATTTCCTACCTCGGGAATAACAACCGCGATAGTTTTGCTTTTGTTATTGCGCAAGCCACTCGCATGAGGATTGGGAGAATATTGATATTTTGTAGCCAACTCCAACACCCTACGCTTAGTTTCTTCACTAATTTCATAGCTATCATTCAAAGCCTTCGAAACAGTACTTGTCGAAACATTAAGCTCTTTGGCAAGGGTTTGGATATTGATTTTGGTTTTCAA
>NZ_JBMLSD010000282.1:0-2095 GCF_049240685.1 Flectobacillus sp. | reverse complement strand
GTGCCTGTTGCCTAAAACACAAAACTTAAACCTAATTCTACACGATTACCTAAGTATTTTCTCTCAATTATTTCTGACATCGGCACGAAAGTTGTACAAGAATTATCGTTGTTTGTTTGTATAAATGAAGAATATCGAGTATGAAATCCTGTTATTCTTACATCAAATTTTAACAATCGTAGTAATCTTGACCGCACATCACGATTGCTATGCGTATAAAAACCTTCAGCAACTACCCTAAGTTAAAGAAGGTTCGATGATTTTTGCCTTGTATCAAAGCAAGAAATACTTACCGCCCTAAGTATAAAAGTAGATTTGTAATGGATTATGCATGGTTCAAATTTTATCTCATAAAAGTCTGCGTAGTCATAAGGTGCTAACGTTTTTTGTTAGGTATGATGGTGAAAAGAAGAGAGTAGTTCAATTCATTTTTTACCAAACTCCTACTATACTATGTACATTTTGCCAAGAGTAGTACTATTCTGTAGCCTTTTTATGCTGATGTATAAAAAGATGGCCGCCCAAGATGTTAGTATAAATATTTCGACTCAACCTGCCGCTATAGTCAAAGGCTCTAGTTCGGGTAGGCTTATTGTGGATATTTGTAATAATGATGGAGGGACTCGCGTGGCCGCTGCCAACAAGCTCCGACCTCTCATAAGCTTTCCTAGTTCGCTAATTGGAAATACCGTAGTGCCTATTGCTATTTCTGGATGGGTGGTATTATCAAACGACGGTCAAAACATCCGCCTCGAAAATTCTGTAGCGCTTGCGCCTGGCACTTGTAGTCAAATCGAAATTGGCTACACAGGAATCGCGGTGGGTGGTCCGCTAACCATCACAGGAACCTTGGGATTTAACGGGCCACAAACCACAGGTAACCTAACAGGAAATGATAATAGTACAACTTCTGTTACGGTATATCTTGATACCGATAGTGATGGAATTGGCGATATCATAGATTTGGATGATGATAACGATGGAATACTAGATACAGTCGAAAATGCTCAGTTGAGTAGCGATACTGATGCAGATGGAGTTCCCAATCGCATAGATTTGGATAGTGATAATGATGGCATAAGAGATGTAGCCGAGGCCTTGGGAGTAGACCTAAATGAAGATGGTATGGTAGATGGCGCTGTTAATGCTCAAGGAGTACCTTTGGCAGCTGCAGCGGGCTTAGGAGTTATTCCTCCAGATGCTGATTTTGATGGAAAACCCAATCCCTACGATGTAGATAGTAATAACGATGGCATTTCGGATTTGTTAGAGGCGGGTTTAAATCCCAATTGGGATATCAACAACGACGGCAAAATAGATTGTACTACCAATTGCGATACCGATGGAGACGGAGTGCCCAATATTGCGGATGGTTCGTCGGGCGATTGGAAAGCTGCACCAATTCCTGATTTGACCCCTACAACCGAAATCAATAGTTTAGAATTTGCGGGAGCCGCAAGTTCGAGAGATATCATTGTAAATGTATTTGAAAAAAATGATGTTCAGAATATCCCTGGTAACATAATTGGATTCAGGATTACCAAAATTTCTGGATTTGATATTACCTATTCTCTCAATACAGGGAGCTCGAATGTATCTGGCGTAACCAACAATTCGAATGGCGACTGGACCTTCAGTGAAAATACTTTCTTTATTACCGTGATGGCAAAATCAGGGATAAGCATTCCACCAAACAGCTTCAAAAAGATTGGCTTCACGGTCACGCGCAAAGAGGGTATTCCTGCCAATACAACTCAAAATATAACTGTTACGATATTGTATGGCTCTGCTGGCGAGGGAAAGGTTGATAATAATATTGTTCAAACCCAAGTAACTGCCAATTAAGATATGAGTTCCTATTGTTGTGAACGAGGCTTTATGCATTAGGTGAAATATTACTAAAGAATCAAACGCCTATTTTTGCAGAATGCCCAATTTAGTTTTGCTCAATTATTCAAACACGGAAGCCAATTCTATTATTCAGAATCGGCGAAAAATCTAGGAAAAAGTAACAAAAAAAGCTCAGAAATTTCTTTCTGAGCTTTTGCGGTCTGGACGGGACTCGAACCCGCGACCCCATGCGTGACAGGCATGT
>NZ_JBMLSD010000281.1:0-3233 GCF_049240685.1 Flectobacillus sp. | reverse complement strand
TTTGCCTAATGCCTAGGGCTTATAGCCTAAAGCGTATTTATTACTTATCTTTTTCCAAAAACTTCACACCACCATAATTGGAGTGAATGACAATTTTGGTTCCTGTACCTTTGCCGATTTTACCTTTATAATTCTTTTGAGGAATAAATCCCATACGTTTTTGAGAATTTTCATCGTCCGGATTAACCGTAAGCGTACACTTGTCTGATGGGTATTTGAAATTGGCATAATTCACTGTAACATCAAAATCTACATTACAATCTGGCGTCACAGGTAATTTTACAGTAGTATAATTGCATTTCAAATCCAAGGATTTGAGTGAATTTGGTAACTCACGAAGTTCTAGTCCATCTGAATAACTAATGAAAATTTTGCCATTTTCTTTAATTGTGCCAATCTTTCCGTTAGAATACTGAAGATTTCCCTCAATTGTATTTACTTGATCTAGCATTACCGAACCAAACATATTGGCTAGTTTGATAAAGTTGGCTTTATCGATATTCAATTTCGAATAAGAGATTTTTAGTTCTGCTTCATCTAATTGCTTGATATTGGCTTTACCATACTGAACATTGATATTCTTTTCATTTCCAGAAAGTCGTTCGCTAACAAAATTGCCATAAGCCGTAACAATAGACAATGGTGCCGAAAACTCTGGTACGTTTGTATTACCATATTTATTCGATACCATAAGAGGATTGCTTTTGGGCATATATACCTGATAGTTAACTTCTACCCCTTGTTTATCGCTATCCGTTTCTTTGCTACCTTTCCAGCTCCAATTATCAAACCAACCGTTTCTGCTTGATGTCTCAGTCGAAATGTCGGTACGCAAAGCAATTTTATTTTTGTTTCTCATTTCAGCAATCTCTACGCCATCCATATATGCTTGAGCTCGCTCGTCGGTGTTGGCATGTGCAATAATGCTTATCTCAATCTTGATTTCGTTGCGATTCCATAAATCAACATTTACATGGCCATGTTGATTATTAATCTGCAAGATATCTTTTGGCTCTACCGAATATATCTTTGTAATTGCTTTTCTTTTTTCTACCAATGCATTGACTTCTGTATTTTCTATTGAAGTGTTGTCTGTTTGGCAGCTAGCGGTGGCATTTGTATTCGAATTAATAGTTATACTAATAACTCGGTTGGTTTTGTTGCTTGCGTATACATTAGTCGAAGCCGATGCACTTGCTCTTCCTTGTTGTGCTTTACTTGAGTAAATAATAAAAACCCCGTAAATGGCAACAAGCACCTTAAATAGTTTGAATCCTTTTTCCATGGCCTTGTTTTGCTTCTTTAACACGTTGAATAATTGATAATTGCTGATTCAAGATATCTAATTGTAATTGTAAATTTTGAATCATCGCTTTCACTAACTCTTCTTGGTTGGGCGTTTGGGGCAGTTCTGCCCTCAAGCTTTGATAGTCCTTGTTAAGTCGTTCGATTTCTGACGAAAACTCTTGATATAAAGCAGGTTCATTATCGGCGATTTGTCGAATTTCGTCTCTTTTGGTTTCGATTAAACTAGCGTAATGCACCATTTGCTGTTTGTATTGGTCGCCAACTTGACCTACTATAACATCAGAGGTATTCGAAGTTTGATTGACATACCAAATCCCAAAAACACCAATAATTACAGCAACACTAGCAGCTACACGCCAATAACGTTGTATTTTAGGAAAAAATGGAATAATGGTATTTTTCTCTACTGGTTGAGCCAAAGCGGTGTCGGCAGGTAATTTTGCTTCCAATTTTTCCCACAAATCCAACGATGGTTCAAGGTTTTCAAATTCATCTCGATGGTCTCGAACAAACCTTTCTAAACGATTTGATGCTTTTTTTGACTGATTCATAAGACTATGACATATCTTTTGTTGAAAAATAAGCTCGACAATCAATTATGCCTTTTTTAGTATTTCTAATAAACGTTTTTTGGCTCTTATATACTGTGTTCTCGAAGTGGATTCTGCTACTTGCAAAATTTCCGCAATTTCTTCATGGTCGTATCCTTCAAAAAGATACAAGCTCAGAACCGTTCTAAAGCCATCGGGAAGCTGATGCATCGCGCGCTGCACCTTAGTTACTTCCCATTCTATTTCCTCGTCATCAAATTGCTCGTCCTCAAAATCATCAGGTACACCATCGATGTCCTGAAAAGCAACTTTACGCTGCCTGAGCTGATTAAGAGCCCGATTGATTACAATTTGTTTGAGCCAAGCACCAAAGGTACTTGTTTGACGAAACTCATGAATTTTGATAAATGCGTCCAAAAATGCCTCTTGCAGTACATCTTCGGCCTCGCCGACATGATTTAGTATCCTGACTGCCACATTGAACATAGACTTTGAGTAGAGACGATAAATCTCATACTGAGCCTTGCGTTCGCCCCTGCGACAAGCCTCCACCAAATGAACATTTCTGTCTATGTATAGCGTTTGTTCCAGCGTATTAAATTGTTATTCGTGAATAAACTTAGTTGGTTGGTTAATCGTCAATCTTCGATAGTCTTAGAGGCTTATTTGCGAATAACAATTAACTGAATTTCATACCAATGAAACAGATTGATAAACTAATGTTGCATGAGAATTAAAAAAATATGATTTTTTTGCAGCATGGAATCTTAACTTTCTAGGAAGAATCACCTAGAAGCTATTTATTGTATTTGAGTTGTTTGATTTCCGCTAAATTTCCAACAATCAATTACCTGATTTTTAACAAAATACAAAGAAAGAGTTTCTCATTAAACTTTACTTTCTTTTATTCAAAATATCATTGTCAATGAATCAAATTATAAAAAATGCCCAATATTGGGTCGAAAAGTTTAAGATGCTCGAACATCCAGAGGGTGGCTACTTTGCCGAAACTTATCGCTCGACCGAAAGTATTCCTCATGAAGCTTTACCAGAAAGATTTAAAGGAAAAAGAGTTTTCTCGACAGGTATTTATTTTTTACTAGAAAATCATCATTTCTCTGCTTTTCATAGAATTGAAGCCGACGAAATGTGGCATTTTTATGCTGGTGGCGCTCTGGATATCTATATGATTAGTCCTGATGGACAACTAGATATCATACATTTGGGGAATAACCCCGACCAAGGGCAAGTATTTCAGGCGGTAGTTCCTGCAGGATATTGGTTTGCATCAAAACCCCAAAAAGAATCGGCTTACTCATTGGTTGGCTGTACAGTGGCGCCAGGTTTTGATTTTGAAGGATTTGAGCTAGCTGA
>NZ_JBMLSD010000280.1:0-40180 GCF_049240685.1 Flectobacillus sp. | reverse complement strand
TCCGCTCGAGACCTCCAAAAGCGTAATTAGTCTTTGCTAATTGCGCTTTTTGCTTTTTTATGGCCTCATCAATTATCAAAAAATACACTTACCAAGCTTGGGCTGTATTCTTACATAGATTCAAACCTCTTCTTTTCCTACGAATTATCTTACCATCAATCGTTTAAATTAAAGTATAAATACTTAAGTTGGTGGGCAAAATAAAATTTAATTTTTGAGCCTTTGGCTTTCAGCTTTGGGCATTCGGCAAAAACATATCTATCCTGACTAAAAAACATTTTAACACTCTTTGCCTTGTGCCTGTTGCCTAGTGCCTAAACTCATAAGTTAAATCTAATTGTGCACGATTACTTAGATGATTTTGCAAAATCAGGTTTTAGTTGATTGCTTTTGCTTCTAGGCAATAGTTTTAACATGTTTTTCAATAACTACAAATACATTTAAAAGCCCGTAGCTAAATTCCTAAAGGTCTTTATATAGTCATAATAAACACTTTTATTCATTGGCTTGGGGCTTACAGCCTAATGTTTATGGCTGATAGGAGTAATGTAATTCGGCCCGAATGCATATTTGGAAATAACAAATGTATTCATCAATAAGTTATCGAACAAAACAGTATAATCAATTGCTAATAGCGAAGTTAGACGCGTAAAAATTTACTGATTTTAGTTTTCTTTAAGAATAAATATTTGCCATAATTATTCCTAAAGATGCAAACATTGAGGAGAAAGATTTTTTGGTATTTTTCCAAGAATTAGTTTTTTGAAAAGATTACAAAATCTATGATGTAACTATGGTATTTTGATTATATAATTATTGAGAAAAAAAATGATAAAAATCATAATAAAGAATACAAATAGGACAGTGACAAGGATGGTGGAATCAAAAAAATGAGCTAAATTCGAAGGTTTAATTGAATGCGAAAAGAGTCGTATAAATGCTGAAGAGCCAAGGCTAAATGAATTAAAATGAACTCTCTGATTTTGTGGAAATTATATAGGAGATTTTTAAGCCGTATATTCAACAAAATTAGAAATAACTTAGAATTATTCTAAATAGTTCACGACTATACTAATTTTGCTGAAAATCAATAATAAATAAATTGGTTCGTAATTATTCCGATTGTACTTTTGTGACCCGAAATAGTGTGTTTCTTCTAACATTTTGCCCTAATTTTTGAGTTTGAAAACTTAAAAATAAACGGAAGTCTCAGATTATTAGGTAAATAGTTTAGCGTTGTACTTAATTATTAAAATTAGTTTATAGATTCTTATGATAACCATGAAACGCTTGAAAATTGTTGCTTTGACAATGCTACTGGGAATGTTTGCCTCGGTTGTAAGAGTAAATGCTCAGGATGTAGCAGAAGGAGAGCAAATTTTCAAAAACAACTGTGCGGCTTGTCACAATACAAGTGCAGAACCTTTAGTGGGGCCAGGCCTTCAAGGTGTAGGTCAAAGAAGACCGTTGGATTGGATTGTAAAGTGGGTTCATAACCCTCAGGCAGTTATCGCTAGTGGCGACAAATATGCTAATGATCTTTACAACAAATTTGGTAAGGCTCAGATGACAGCATATCCGAATTATTCGGAGGCTCAAATCAAGAGCGTACTTGCTTACATCGACGCTCAGAATGCCGCTCCAGCGGCTCCGGCAGCAGGTGCAGCTCCAGCAGCGGGTGCAGCAGCGCCAGCAGCGGAATCTAACGGAGGAATGCTACAGTACATCCTTATCGCTTTACTTGGTGTAATGGTATTAGTATTGGTTGCATTGTTGTCTATTGTTACTACCCTCTCTAAGTTAGCTTCAGTTCCAGCTGAAGAGGCAGAAAGTATTCCATTGTTGCAAAGAATTGCGGAGAATGGTAAGAGATTAGCAGCTAATAGCGCTTTCAAAACAGGTGCAGCTCTTTTAATTACTTTGTTGATTGGTAAGGCTACTATTGATGCAGCTTATGGTGTGGGTATTCACCAAGGATACGCTCCTGAGCAACCAATTCACTTCTCTCACAAACTTCACGCTGGTGACTACCAAATCAACTGTGCTTATTGCCACACAGGTGTTTATAAAGGTAAAGGTGCAAACGTTCCTTCTCCGAATATCTGTATGAACTGTCACAATACTATCAAGCGTGAATCACCAGAAATTCAGAAAATCTACCGTGCTATCGAAAAAGATGAGCCAATCCAGTGGATTCGCGTTCATAATTTGCCTGATTTGGCCTACTTTAACCATGCGCAACATACTAATGTAGCTGGTTTGGAGTGTCAAAATTGCCATGGCGAAATCCAGAAAATGGAAGTTGTAGAACAACGCTCGACTTTGACTATGGGTTGGTGTATTGACTGTCACAGAAAAACTGACGTGAATACAAAAGGCAACGCATACTATGACAAGCTTGTAGAAATTCACAATAAAGAAAACAAAGAGCCTTTGAAAGTTGCTAACATCGGAGGTTTGGAGTGTTCAAAATGTCACTACTAAGAAGTTAACCTGTCAGAAGCAAAAAGCATAAATGTTTTTCTTGCTTCTGACTTGTTACTTCATTTTAATATTCAATAGTTTCTGTTTATACTATTATAATATATATGGAAAATACTACAAAAAGGTATTGGAGAGGAATTGAGGAGTTAAAAAACGATGCTGAATTCGTTAAATATGCAGACCGTGAATTCGGTGATGCCCCATCAGCAGACGAAAAAGAAGGTGCTATCTTTGATGGTACAGGTTCTCATCGTCGTGATTTCTTAAAAGTGTTAGGTTTCGGGATGTCAGCGGTAGCGTTGGCAGCTTGCGAAGCTCCTGTTAAGAATACGATTCCTTATTTGAATAAACCAGAGGATGTTGAGCCTACTATCGCTAACTGGTATGCTTCAACATTTGTTGATGGCGGTGAATACGCTTCTATTTTGGTGAAGACCCGCGAAGGTCGTCCTATCAAGATTGAAGGTAACAAAGCTTCTTCTGTTTCAAAAGGAGCTCTTTCAGGTCGTGTACAAGCGTCTGTATTGAGCCTTTATGACAACGAAAAGTTGAAAGGGCCAATGATTGCAGGAAAATCTGCTTCTTGGGCTTCGGTAGATAAAGAAATCGTTGCAGGCCTTTCTAAAGGTGGTCAAATCAGAATTGTAACAAATTCTATCTTGTCTCCTACTACGAAGAAGGTAATTGGTGACTTTATTGCTAAATACCCAACTACGAAGGTTGTAACTTATGATGCAAACTCGTTGTCAGGTTTGGTAGCAGCAAATGGAGCATTGCCAAGTTTCGATTTCAGCAAAGCTAAAACTATTGTTTCATTAGGAGCTGATTTCTTAGGTACTTGGATTTCTCCATCAGAATTTGCATCGCAATGGGCTAAAACTCGTCGTGTATCTTCTGCAAAAGATGGTAACAAAGATATGTCACGTCATTATCAGTTTGAGACAATTATGTCGAACACTGGTGCTAATGCTGACTACCGTGCAACATACAAACCATCTCAAGAAGGTTTGGTAGCAACAGCTCTTTATAATGCCGTTGCGGCAAAAGTTGGAGCCCCTACTTTGGCAACTTCAGGTGTGAAAGTTGAATATTTGGAGAAAGCCGCTGCTGATTTAGTTGCAACAAAAGGTGCTTCTATCGTAGTGTCTGGTTCAAATGACGCTTCTGTTCAATCAGTTGTAGCTGCTATCAATGGATTGGTTGGTGCGTATGGTACAACAATTGATTTAGGAACACCAGCTAACTACCGTCAGGGGTCTGATGCAGAAATGAATCAATTCATTTCTGAAGCTAAATCTGGAGCTATCTCTGCGGTAATTTTCTATAACGCAAACCCAGTTTATAACCATCCACGTGGTGCAGAATTGGCCGAAGCTCTTCCTAAAATTGCATTAACTATTGCAACAAATGATAGAGCAGACGAAACAGCGTCTTTAGTAAAATACAATACTCCAGACTCACACTTCTTAGAGTCTTGGAACGATGCTGAGCCTAAAAAAGGGTATTTTTCATTGACTCAGCCAACTATTTCAACTATTTACGCAACACGTCAAACACAATCTAGCTTATTAACTTGGGCTGGTTTGAATGCTGACTATGCATCCTATTTGGAGGCTAACTGGACTGGCAACATTTTGAAGGCTGGGAAAGTACAATGGTCTCAAGTATTGCATGATGGCGTATATGAGTTTGGTTCAACTCCAAGTGCTGCTGCTCCTGCTGTAAACTTGGCTGATGCTAGCGCAGCAATTGCTAAGAATTACAAAGCATCTTCTGATAAATTAGAATTGGCTATTTATGAGAAAGTAAGTATGGGAACTGGTTCTCAAGCTAACAACCCTTGGTTGCAAGAATTGCCTGAGCCAGTATCTAAAGCTTGTTGGACAAACTATTTGGCAGTATCTCAAAAAACTGCTGCTGAATTGAAATTGACTCAAGATCAGGAGGCTGAATTGACGGTTGGTGGTAAATCTATCAAATTGCCTGTGTTAGTTCAACCAGGTCAAGCCAATGGAACAATCGCTGTAGCAATTGGTTATGGTCGTACAAAAGCTGGTAAATCAGCAGATGGCGTTGGTGCAAATGCGTATCCTTTTATTTCTTCAGTAAATGGTACATTAGCCTTCTTCAACACGGGTGAAGTAGCGATAAAGGCCACTGGAGAAGAGGTTAAGATAGCTCAAACACAAACGCACAATACAGTAATGGCTCGTGAGTCGGTTGTACAAGAAACTGTATTGTCTGAATACAAAAAGAACGTAGAGGCAGGTCGTTTCAAACCAGAAATCTTAACAGCTGAAGGTAAGAAAACTGCAACTGATATATCATTGTGGAACGGTCACAAATACAACAACCACGCTTGGGGTATGGTGATTGACCTTAACACATGTACAGGATGTAGTGCTTGTGTGGTTTCATGTTCTGCTGAAAACAACATTCCAGTAGTGGGTCGTCAAGAAGTTATTAATCGTCGTGAAATGCACTGGATGCGTATCGACCGTTATTATTCTTCTGATGCCGACGTTGAAGATTTGAAAGGATTGGAAGTTGCTTCTGAAAATCCTGAAGTAGTATTCCAACCAATGTTGTGTCAACATTGTAACAATGCACCTTGTGAAACGGTATGTCCTGTATTGGCTACTACTCACTCGACAGAAGGTTTGAACCAAATGACTTATAACCGTTGTATTGGTACACGTTATTGTGCAAACAACTGTCCATACAAAGTACGTCGTTTCAACTGGTTCCGTTATTTCCAAACTGACGATTTCGATTTCCATTTGAACAACGACCTAGGTCGTATGGTGTTGAACCCAGACGTAACAGTTCGTTCACGTGGTGTAATGGAAAAATGTTCAATGTGTGTTCAGCGTATCCAAGCTGGCAAGTTGGAAGCTAAGAAAGAGAAGAGAAGACCAAAAGATGGAGAAATCCAAGTGGCTTGTGCTCAGTCTTGTCCAACAAACGCAATCACTTTTGGAGATATGAATGATCCTGAATCAGAAATCTCTAAAGTATTAGAAGCTGAAAAAGTGGGTCGTGCATTTGGAGTAATCGAAGAAATCAACGTTAAGCCAAGTATCTCTTACTTAGTAAAAGTTCGTAACAAAGAAAGAGAAGCAAAAAAAGCTGAAGGCGAAGCGAAGGAACACGCATAAGCAAGAAATTAAGAGAGGGTGAAAGCCCTCTCCTCCTAGAAAATAACGAATTTAAAACTATTAAATCTTAAAATATGTCGCACGTAGTATCACCAATAAGAGAAACCCTCGTAGGAGGTGGTAGATCTTATCACGATGTAACACAAGACATCTGCAAGCAAGTTGAAGGAGAACCAACGAAAGAGTGGAAAATTGCCTTCTCTGTGTCTTGTGTGATTTTCGCCTATGGTGCCTATTGTTTAGGTTACACATGGTGGCAAGGAATTGGAGTTTGGGGTTTGAACAAGACCGTAGGTTGGGCTTGGGATATTACAAACTTCGTATGGTGGGTAGGTATCGGTCACGCTGGTACACTTATCTCTGCTGTATTGTTGCTGTTCCGTCAAAAATGGAGAACTTCAATTAACCGTGCAGCAGAAGCGATGACTATCTTCGCCGTATTATGTGCTGCTTCATTTATCTTGGCTCACATGGGTCGTCCTTGGTTGGCTCACTGGGCTTTGCCTCTTCCAAATGCATTTGGTTCTCTTTGGGTTAACTTCAACTCACCATTGGTTTGGGACGTATTTGCTATCTCGACTTATCTTTCTGTTTCATTGGTATTCTGGTATTTAGGTCTTATTCCTGACTTGGCTACAATTCGTGACCGTGCTCAAACTAAGGCTTCTAAATTCTGGTATGGTTTGTTCTCTATGGGTTGGACTGGTTCTGCTAAAACATGGGCTCGTTATGAATACGTTTCTTTGATTTTGGCGGGTATCTCTACTCCACTTGTACTTTCTGTACACACTATTGTATCAATGGACTTTGCTACTTCAGTTATTCCTGGATGGCATACTACAATCTTCCCTCCTTATTTCGTAGCGGGTGCAATCTTCTCAGGTTTTGCGATGGTGCAAACTTTATTGTTGATTACGCGTGTGGCATTTAAGTTGGAAGATTATATTACAATGGAACACATCGAAATGATGAACATTATCATTACGGTAACTGGTTCGGTTGTAGGTATCGCTTATTTGACTGAGTTCTTCATTGCATGGTACTCAGGTGTAGAATACGAAAGCTACTGTTTCATCAACCGTGCATTTGGTCCATACTGGTGGGCTTACTGGATGATGATGACCTGTAACGTAATCTCTCCACAGTTATTCTGGTTCAAAAGTATTCGTACAAACATCCTTATCTCATTTATCCTTTCGGTAGTTGTAAACGTAGGTATGTGGTTCGAACGTTTTGTAATCATCGTTTCTTCATTGCACCGTGACTATATTCCATCTTCATGGGCAATGTTCTCTCCTACGATGTACGATATTGGTGACTATATTTTCTCGTTCGGTTTATTCTTTACATTATTCTTCTTATTCGCTAAATTCTTGCCTGTAATCAACATGGCTGAGGTGAAATCTGTAATGAAAGGGGTGTCTTCAAACTACCCATTCAAGAAGAAGTCTGACGGAGGAAAAGAATCAGTTACTCATTAATAATAATTCAAAAGAGGTGGTGCAGTGTAATACTGCACCAATTCTGACTTTTGAAATCAATATCAAGACATAACGAATATTAAAATGAATACAACAGAAAAATACTTGGTTGGAGTTTACGACGATGAGGACGAGGTATTACACGCAGTAACTGAAGTAAAAGAGAAAGGCGTGAAAATTGAGGAAGTTTATACTCCTTTTCCTATCCACGGACTCGACAAGGCTATCGGACACCCACGTACCAGAATTCCAATAGCTGCATTTATGTTTGGTTTAACAGGTTTGACTTGTGCACAGTTCTTGATCAACTATACAATGGTTTTTGACTGGCCAATGATTATCGGTGGTAAAGATTTCTTTGCGTTGCCAGACTGGATTCCAGTTACTTTTGAAGGTACGGTATTGTTTACAGCTTTTGGTATGGTATTTACATTCTTTGCATCTAACAGCCTATGGCCAGGTAAGCAACCTAAGACTTTTGACTTAAGAAGTACTGACGATAAGTTCATCATGGCTATCAACATGGGAACTAACAAAAAATCTGAAGCAGAGATCGAAGAAATTTTGAAAGCTTCAGGTGCTATCGAAGTAAACGTAAAGCAATTCTAAGCATTGATTCATAGGAATTCCTAGAACAGTGTCCAACGACTAATTAAAATCAAAAATATGTTAACTAATAAATACATAGGTCTGTTTTTATCGGGAGTTGTTGCTTTATCTGCAACTTCTTGTAAAGATAGCCATAATGACACAGGAACAGAGTTTGCGCCAAATATGTACCACTCGGTTGCATACGAACCAATGACTCAGACTGAGGGTGAGTTGAACACAATTAACCCTTACGGTATGAATATGCGTACTCCTGTTAAAGGAACCGTACCACGTGAAAAATTTGTGGCTGCTGATGGCGACACAGTAAACAGCAAATTGATGAAAATGGATATGATTGCTCGTAATATCGATAAAGACGATATGGCTTCTTCTGAGGCTTTGTTGTCAAATCCATATCCAGCAACCCCAGAAAACATTGAAGCAGGTAAGACTCAATATGAAAGATATTGCCAACACTGCCATGGTGAAGGTGGTAAAGGCGATGGCTTAGTAGCAAAAATGTACAAAGGGGTTCCAGTTTATTCTTCGGACGCCTTGAAAAGCGTAAACGATGGTCATATCTATCATACTATTACTCATGGTAAAGGACGTATGTGGCCTCATGCTTCACAAATTTCATCGGCTGACCGTTGGAAAATTGTGCTTTACGTACACGAATTGCAAAAGCAATAATCTCCGATTAGGATAGTAATCTTAGTCAAAAAAGCATCTCTTGGATGCAATCTTTCATACTATTAAACTTACAAACTTATAAGTATAATGGCGGGACATTCACATTTTTCCCCAGCAAACGTCGAGGAGTTTTATGAATTTACTCCTGAGGCACGCAAGAGAGTGATCACAGCGATGATCATTGGTGCTGTGCTTTTGGGTATTGGCGTTTTCTTCTTAGGAAGTGGTGAGCACGAAGCTGCTCACGCAGTGGCAGGTCATGCTGCAGAACATGGCGGAGAGCACCTATCTGGTGGTGCGGTTTCTCACCATGAATCACCTTGGAATCCACTAAACCGTCTTTGGGTTAACCTTTGGATGAATGGTGTTTTCTTCTCGGGTATTGCCGTAATCGGTATGTTCTTTGTTGCTGTTCAATACCTTGCAAAAGCAGGTTGGTCTTCAGTAGTAAAAAGAATCCCTGAGGCTTTTCCTAAATTCTTGTATTTTACATTCCCTGTATTGCTTTTGTTATTTGTATTCAAAGGCGATGTGATTTTCCACTGGATGCACCACGGAATCACTGATCCGGCAAGTGAGCATTATGACAAAATTATCGCAGGTAAAAAAGGATATTTGAACTTCACTTTCTTCTTGGTTCGTTTGGTTGCAATCTTTACTGTATGGATTGTTCTTTGGAACATGATGCGTAAAAAATCAATCGAAGAGGATTTGAACGGAGGAACTCAGAACTTTTTTGACATGGTTCGTATCGGTACTGGTTTTGTTGTAGCAATGGGTATTTCTTCTTCATTGTCTGCTTGGGACTGGGTTATGTCAATCGATACTCACTGGTTCTCAACCATGTTTGGATGGTACATGTTCTCTAGCTGGCACGTAACTGGTTTGGCTACTATTACATTAACAGTATTGTTGTTGAAAGACAAAGGATATATGCAATATGTTAGCGATAGCCACTTGCATGACTTAGGTAAATTCATGTTTGCATTTTCTATCTTCTGGACTTACGTATGGTTTGCTCAATTTTTATTGATTTACTATGCAAACATGCCAGAAGAAACAATCTATTTCTTAGAGCGTTGGGAAGGTCACAATAAAGTTTACAAAGCGGTTGAAATTTTGAACGTGTTTATGAACTTCTTCTTCCCATTCTTAATCATGATGACTCGTGATGCAAAACGTACTCCGATTTTCTTGAAAATCTGTTGTTTCTTTGTAATCGTTGGTCACTACTTTGACTTTTATCAAATGATTATGCCAGGAACGGTTGGTCCTCATGGCGGATTTGGATTAGTTGAGTTTGGTACTGTTCTTTTGTTTGGTTCAGCATTTGTATATGTTGTTTCAACGGAATTGACAAAAGCGTCTTTGGTTGCGAAAAACCACCCTTTATTGGAAGAGTCGCTTCACCACGATATTTAGTAACTATCGGATGCCTTTAGGCATCCGATTATTTTCTCAGAATTTTCGGATTCAGTAAAACATTTTTGCTGAACATCATATTTTAAGAATTAGATTCAAAACAATAAATTAATTCAGACATGACATATCTAATAGGTCTTTTGTCAGTAGTATTCTTAGTTTTGGCAATTATGATTGTCTCTAAGAGTATTGCTCTTTCGAAAGGTATTCAGGGTGCTGATGACTCTGATGCTCGTGTAGATGGGGCCAATAATGGTAATGCCTTTGGTTTTCTAGTATTCCTTGTATTAGGTTCTATTGCCGCTGCTTGGTCTTTCCTACACTCACAGCCAGACTTTTTACCAGTTGCTGGTTCAGAACACGGTTTAAAAACAGACCAAATGTTCTGGATTTCAATGGGAATTGTTACGGCTGCTTTCTTTTTAACTAACACTTTGTTGTTTGTTTTTGCTTTCTTGTACCGTTACAAGAAAAACAATGTTGCCACTTTCTATCCAGTAAACCACAAGTTAGAAATCATTTGGACAATTATTCCAGCTATTGTAATGGCCGTTTTGGTATTTACAGGCTGGAGAATCTGGAGAGATATTACAAGTCAAGCTCCATACAATGCAGTGGTAATCGAAGTAACAGGTCACCAGTTTGGTTGGTATGTACGTTACGCTGGTAACGATGACAACAAATTGGGTAACCAAAACTACAAATTGATTGACGATACTAACCAAATTGGTATTGACTTCTCTGATGAAAGTTCATTCGATGACTTTACAGCGAACGAATTACATTTACCAAAAGGTGTGCCTGTATTGTTGAAAATTAAAGCACAAGACGTACTTCACTCAGTGTATTTGCCTTACCAAAGAGTTAAAATGGATGCCGTTCCTGGTATGCCTACTAAATTCTGGTTTGTAGCAAACAAATCTACTGACGAAATGCGTGCTGAGTTAGGTAAAACAGATTTCAACTACAAGTTGAACTGTACAGAGATTTGTGGTCGTGGTCACTTTGGTATGGCAATCACAGTGTTTGTTGATGAGCCTGAAGACTTCAAAGCTTGGGCTGCACAACAAAAACCATTCTTGACTCAAAACCCTGATTACTTAGCTAAAGTACCTGAAAAATTGAAAGGAAAAGCTCAAAAGTATGTTCCAGCTGAAGCACCTGCTGTTGAAGCTGATAGTACTCAAGCTGCAGCTGGCGCTGCTCCTGCAACAGCTTCTTTGAGAAGATAATCAAAGTTTTTGAAATAGAGTTTTGAACAAATACTATTTAGAATAATCATTGTAATCTATGGCAACTGCGACACTACACGCAAACGAAGCTCACGCACACGGTCATGACCATGAGCACGAGCATCATGAGCCTGGCTTCATCAGAAAGTATATTTTCTCTGAAGACCACAAAACAATTGCTAAGCAATATTTGATTACGGGTATCATCTGGGCTTTCTTCGGTGGTGCTTTATCAATTATTTTCCGTTTACAACTTGGTTTCCCTGACATGAACCTCGACTGGTTGAAGCCAGTATTGGGTGAGTGGATTGTGGAAGGTAAACTGGAAAAAGAGTTTTATCTGGCACTAGTAACTATGCACGGTACCATCATGGTATTCTTTGTATTGACGGCTGGTTTGTCTGGTACTTTCTCAAATTTCTTAATTCCGTTGCAGATTGGTGCAAGAGATATGGCTTCAGGTTTCTTGAATATGTTGTCATATTGGTTCTTCTTCCTATCGTCTGTAATCATGTTTGCCTCTCTTTTCATTGAGACGGGGCCAGCTTCTGGTGGTTGGGTAATTTATCCTCCATTGTCGGCTCTTCCACAAGCTATGCCAGGTTCAGGCTTAGGTATGACAATGTGGTTGACTAGTATGACATTCTTTATTGTTTCTCAGTTGTTGGGTGGTGTTAACTATATCACTACTGTAATCAACTTGCGTACAAGAGGTATGTCTTTCACAAAAATGCCTTTGACAATTTGGGCGTTTTTCTTGACGGCTGTTTTAGGTTTGTTGTCATTCCCAGTATTGTTATCTGCTGCTTTGTTATTGATTTTCGATCGTAGTTTTGGTACTTCATTCTACTTGTCTGAAATCTATATCGGTGGTGAGGCTCTTCCAAACGTAGGTGGTTCAGCTATCTTGTACCAACACTTGTTCTGGTTCTTAGGTCACCCTGAGGTATACATTGTATTATTGCCTGCTTTGGGTATTACATCTGAAGTTATTGCAACCAACGCTCGTAAGCCAATCTTTGGATACCGTGCTATGATTGGTTCAATGATGGGTATTACAGTACTTGCATTTATCGTATGGGCGCACCACATGTTCGTAACAGGTATGAATCCTTTCTTGGGATCTGTATTTATGTTCTTGACATTGATTATTGCAGTTCCTTCTGCGGTGAAGGCATTTAACTACATCACAACGCTTTGGAAAGGTAATATCATCTTCACTCCAGGTATGTTGTTCTCTATCGGTTTAGTATCGTTGTTTATTTCGGGTGGTGTTACTGGTATTATCCTAGGTAACTCTGCATTGGATATCAACTTGCACGATACTTATTTCGTAGTAGCTCACTTCCACTTGGTAATGGGTGCTGCATCCTTCTTCGGCTTGTTGGCAGGTGTTTATCACTGGTTCCCTAAATTGTTTGGTCGTATGATGAACAAGACCTTGGGTTATGTTCACTTCTGGTTGACATTTGCAGGTGTGTACTGTGTATTCTTCCCAATGCACTATATTGGTATCGCAGGTTTCCCTCGTCGTTACTACTCATTTACTGCTTTGGCAAACAATGCGCAAGATACGTTTGCGGATATGAACGCATTTATCTCAATCGCTGCGATTTTGACATTTACAGCTCAAGGTATTTTCGCATTTAACTTCTTCTATTCTATTTTCAAAGGCAAAAAAGCTACGCAAAACCCTTGGAATTCGAATACATTGGAGTGGACTACGCCAATCAACGTAGGTCATGGAAACTGGGAAGGCGAAATTCCAGCGGTGTATCGTTGGCCTTATGATTATAGCAAACCAGGTGCTTCAGAAGACTTCATCCCTCAAAATGTTCCGTTCTCAGCTACGCCTGAGTCGAACTTGCCAGAGGAAAATGAAGAAATTGCTAAAGAGCAAGAAATTGAAGGTTTGTTGGCGGCTCAAAATGATGTTTATAATCATTAATAGCTCCATATATTGATTTGAGAATGTAGAGTGTGGAATATCTACACGCTACATTCTCAAATTCATTTTAGGATTTACCTAATTATACTTTTCCAAGATTCGATTCTTTTTGATTCAATCTAAAATCCAATTTTAAATTTATGTTGTTCCGTAAGCTTGGTCTTGTTACAATTGTCTCAATCTACCTATTAGTATTGGCAGGCGGTATTGTAAGAAGCACGGGGTCGGGAATGGGATGTCCGGACTGGCCAAAGTGTTTTGGCATGTGGGTTCCTCCCACAGAGGTAAGCCAATTACCTTCAAATTATCAGGAAATTTATGCTGAGAAGCTTCACGGTGAAGTGGAGTTTAACCCTGTAAAGACATGGATTGAGTATGTGAATAGGCTGGTAGGTGCATTTACAGGAATTATTGTTTTTGGCGTCTTTTTGGCTTCATTTAGCTTCAGAAAAAGAGATAAGAGTTTGATTTACTTATCGTTTCTTGCAGTAGTATTGATTGGAGCAAATGCCGCATTAGGAAAATTTGTTGTTGATTCATTCTTGAAGCCTGGTGTAGTAACGGCACACATGCTTTTAGCAATTTTGGTAGTTTTTGTACTACTTTATTCTATCGCAAGAGGATGGTCAGAAGTTACTGAAACTGAAAAAGTTACAAATAAATCCACATTAAGTAAGATATTAATGCTTCTTCTTTTCTTGTCTACCGCACAGGTTTTGATTGGTACACAAGTTAGAGAGGCTATCGATAAAATTATAGCAAATCCGATTTTTGGTTATGACCGTTCTACTTGGATAGAACAATTGGGTTTGTCTTTTTACATACATCGCTCTTTCTCATTAGTATTATTAGGCTTACATGTTTATCTGATTATTCAACTTAAAAAGAATATTCAAGCAGAAGGAATACTGTATAAGTTTTTGAAGGCATTAGTACTATTGGTTGTTGTTGAAATTGTATCAGGCGCCGTGATGGCGTATTTCAGTGTACCTGCTTTTATTCAGCCTGTACATTTAACATTAGCAATTGTAGCACTTGGATTACAGTTTGTGATTTTATTGTTGCTCAATTCTGAAAAAGTCTTTCAAAAAGAAACGGCGTAAACGAACGTCAAGTAACAAATGGTTACAACAAACGAAAACATCTCAATAGGTATTGCTGGTAAATTTAAAGCATATTACGAGTTATTAAAATTTAGATTATCGTTTCTAGTTGCATTTTCTGGTGCATTTGGATATTCGCTTGCTGTAGAAAGAATAGACTGGGGACGATTAATATTGATAAGTTTAGCAGGGTTGCTGATTACAGGAGCTGCCAATATTGTCAATCAAATCAAAGAAATTGAGTTAGATAAACTCATGAAACGAACAGCAGGACGTCCGCTTCCAACAGGACGATTATCTGCAAGAGAAGCTGGCATATATTGTTTGATTTTATTAGTCATATCAAGCTATATATTGTTTTTTGAGTTCAACTTCAAATCAGGAGTTATTGGCGTTCTTTCTTTTATTTTGTACGGATTTGTGTATACTCCACTAAAAAGAGTGGGACCTATTTCTGTATTTGTAGGAGCGATTCCTGGGGCATTCCCGCCAATGATTGGTTGGGTTGCTGCTACTAATCACTTTGGCTTGGAGCCTGGAATCTTATTTGCAATCCAGTTTTTTTGGCAATTTCCTCACTTTTGGGCGATTGCATGGGTGGCTGATGAGGATTACCAGAAAGCTGGCTTCAAAATGCTCCCAAACAATGGTCACAAAGATTTGCGTACCGCAATTACCATCATGATTTATACTATCTTTTTGGTACCATGTGGCTTCGTTCCATATATGCTCGGAATGACTGGCGTAAATTCAGCTATGATTGCAGTACTTTGTGGTGTATTGTTTTTATCTCAAACCTTTTACTTAATGATGAAGCCAACAGATAAATCTGCTCTGATGATGATGTTTGGTTCTTTTATCTATCTGCCAATTGTTCAGATTGCCTTTTTGATGGATAAAGTTTAGTGTGTAGAACAAAAGAGAGAAACAACAAGCAAAAACAAAATAAAATGACACAAGAACATTTGAAAGATATAGATATGGGTGAAGAACCTGTAAAAACTATGTCGATGAACCCGAAAAAGTTTATGTTGTGGCTTGCAATTGCATCGATTACCATGATGTTTGCAGGTTGGACTTCGGGATATTTAGTAAGAAAAGCTGAAGGTAACTGGCATGAATTTGACTTACCAAATATTTTTCTGTATTCTACAGCGGTATTGGTAGTGAGTAGTGTGTTTATGCATTTGGCAGTAAAGGCCGCAAAAAAAGATAACTTCAATACACTCAAAATAGCAATTTCTATTACTTTTGCATTTGGGATGGCCTTTTTGTTTATGCAATGGTATGGTTTTTCAGACCTTGTAAAGAATCAATTACACTTTTCAGGAAGCGACGTTGCTTCTTCTTGGATATATGTTTTTGTAGGAATTCACGGATTGCATATCATCTCAGGTTTGATTGTACTGTTATTCTCGTTGGTATCTTCTTTCAGATTAAGTATCAATTCGAATAACCTAACCAGAATACAACTTTGTGCTACGTACTGGCATTTCCTTGATGGACTTTGGATGTATTTGTTCTTTTTCTTGTATTTTAATCGTTAATAACGATAATCAATAATCTAGTAATTAATATTTAACCAAAAAAGTAAAAAAGATGTCTTCAATTCACGCAGCACCTGCTGTTCCTGAGAAACTGACATGGGCGGGTGGTTCAGAACCTTTGAAAGCGAGCTATGGAAAACTAATGATGTGGTTCTTCTTGCTTTCAGATACTTTTACATTCTCAGCATTGTTGGTCTCTTACGGAATGATCCGTTTTAGTCAACCTGCTTGGACAGGAGCCCACGATAAGTTCTACTTCGCAACAACGCACTGGCCAATCCCTGAGAAAGTATTCGAGGCGATGCCATTCTTCCACGGCGAAGCTCCATTGGTGTTTGTTGGTATTATGACATTCATCTTGATCTTTAGTTCTGTAACCATGGTATTAGCAGTCGAAGCTGGCCACAGAGGCGATCGCGCAGCTGTTGAAAAATGGTTATTATGGACAATCATCGGTGGTTTTACTTTCTTAGGTTCACAAGCTTGGGAATGGTCTCACTTTATTGCAGGTCCTCATGATTTAGCAAAAGCTGCTAAAGATGCTCTAGGTAACCCAATTGTTGGTGCAAATCTTACGCAAAACCCTTATGGTCCTCCAGCATTTGCAGACTTATTCTTCTTTATTACAGGTTTCCACGGTACTCACGTATTCTCTGGTGTTATTTTGATTGTGATGGTGTTTTTTAATACTGCTACAGGATTATACGACCGTCGTGGACACTACGAAATGGTTGAGAAAGTGGGTCTTTACTGGCACTTTGTAGACCTTGTATGGGTATTCGTATTTACATTCTTTTATCTGGTTTAGTCTTTACGAAAAACATCAAAGTTGATTTTTATCTTTGATGTTGTATATATCTAAAAAAAATATTGATTATGGCATCTCACGCACACTCACACTCAACTGAGGAAAAAGTAATTCCACCAGCGCAAACTGGAGCTATCTGGAAAACATTCTGGATTCTTTTGATTTTGACTGCAATTGAATTCTTAATTGCATTTACAATGCCTGCCAATGGCTTACGCGTAGCAATCTTTGCTGGTATGACTGTTGTAAAAGCATTTTATATTATCGGTGAATTCATGCACTTGAAACACGAGGTTAAAACATTGATTTGGATGATTTTACTCCCAGTGATTTTTGTTGTATGGTTGTTGACTGCATTGCTTTTTGAAGGTGGTCACTTATATTGAGAAATCGAATTAAAGTTAGGCTGGCAATATGCCAGCCTGTATTTTATTCAAGTATAAAGCATGATGAATATGCAAAAAGTTATCAAAGCTGGAATTCTAATCGTAGCATTAGCGGTTCCAGCTTTAATTTTTTTATTTCTAAAAGGGTTTGGTGAAAATCACTACAAACTTCCCAAATTGATTCCTGTCATTGATTCAACGACGGGCTATATCAAAATGAAGAAAAATTTACATCCCAAATGGGACGAACCCGATATGGATACGGTTTTTCATACTATTCCTGATTGGACTTTAATCAATGAGGATGGAAAACCATTTACCAATAAGCAGCTTGCTGGTAAGATTTACGTGGCCGACTTTTTCTTTACACGGTGTACTTCTATTTGTCCAAAAATGTCTACTCAACTTACTAGAGTTCAGGATACTTTCGGGCAGGATAAAGATGTCGAATTTGCTTCATTTACAGTAGACCCTTCTCATGATAACCCAGAAATGCTGAAGAAATATGCCAAGCAGTACGATGCTATTCCTGGCAAATGGCATTTTCTGACAGGAACACGCCAACAATTATATCCCTTAGCTGTAAAGGGTTATTATATCCCAGTTGCCGATGCTTCAGAATATGACAAAGCTGTAAAGACGCCAGATGAGACATTTATCCACTCCGAAAAACTTATTCTAGTGGATAAGGAGGGTTATATCAGAGGTTTTTATGATGGAACAGATAAGAAGGATGTTGATCGATTGATTTTAGAAATAAAGGTACTTCAGAAGATTTACGAAACAGAAAAGTAGACTTTTAGGTTATAAGGATAAAAGTAAAATATAATTGAAAATCCACTAGAATATGGCATCTTTCTCAATTCAGAAGGATAAAAAAAACGATAAAATCGTAAATATCCTTGCGATTGCAATTCCTGTTGCGGTTGCTCTACTCATTGGTATTCGTCAAAAAATTGATTTAGGAAGTTGGACAAAAATATTGCCACATGTGATAGGCGTATTAAATACTACCACTTCTATTACCTTAATATTAGGTTTCATAAGCATTAAAAGACAAAACTTAGAGGGGCATCGTAAAATGATGATGCTATCTTTTGTACAAGGTGCATTATTTTTGGTGTTGTATATATTGTATCATATTTCAAATGATTCAACACCATACGGAGGCGAAGGGTTGTTAAGACCAGTTTATTATTTCTTTTTATTAACACATATCTTATTGTCGGTAGGAGTGGTATGGTTCGTGTTAAAAGCGATATACTTTGCTTTGAGTAGTCAAATTGCCGAGCATAAGAAAGTAGTAAAATGGGCGTTTCCATTGTGGCTCTATGTATCTGTCACTGGTGTAATTGTCTATTTAATGATTTCTCCATATTATCAGTAATCAATTTTATGAAAAAGATATTATTAGTATTATTGTTGAGTGTGGTATCTACTACCATGAGTTTGGCACAATGCGCCATGTGTCGTTCTGTAGTTGAGAGTACCGTTTCAAATGGAAGAAGCCAAATCGCTTCTAATCTAAATACAGGTATTTTGTATCTCTTGTCTGTTCCGTATGTACTGGCAATGGTTATTGGTTTTCTTTGGTGGAGAACCTCCAAGCAAGGATTAAGTCCAAAAGATATCATGCGTCAAAAATTGAAACAGGCGTTCAAATAACAAAAAAACCTGTCTCGCAAGAGACAGGTTTTTTTGTTATTTGAACCATACCTACTACTATTCCCAAAGTGGATAGTGTTGAAGTCTAATTTGTTCTCCGAAAAATATTTTGGTTGAGGTTTCAAATGATTGGGTGTAATCAGAAACATAAAAGTGACGAATATGCGCATTCATCTCATTAAGTAGATGATTCATTTCTAGATATTCGAAAAGGGATTTTGCTACAATCTCGGAGGTGTCCAATACAGTAACCTTGCCATTGTAGTATTGATTAATCTGTTTTTTGATAAGAGGGTAATGAGTACAACCCAAAATTAATGCTTCAATATCATCTAAGGTATCGTTTTGAAGGTATTCATTAATAATACTTTCGGAGATATTATGATTAAAAAATCCTTCCTCAATCATCGGAGCCAACAGTGGTGTTGCCAACGATTTGAGGGTGATACCCTTTTCTAACAAATCAATCTTTTTACGATATATATTAGAATTGACGGTTTGTTTAGTGCCAATTAGTCCAATGGTTTTATTGGCATAGTTTTCACCCAAAAAAGAAACCACAGGATCAATCACATTAATTACTTTGGCTTTACTTCCAACATATTCTTTTACTAACTCATACGCAGCAGCTGAGGCAGAATTACATGCAATCAGAATAACCTTACATTTTTGCTGAAGCAAAACATTACAAATTTTAATAGAATAAGCTTGAATGGCAGCAGCAGATTTGTCGCCATAAGGCAAATGTGCTGTGTCACCAAAGTAGATAATATTTTCATTTGGGAGCAATCTAGTAACAGCATGTGCTACTGTAAGCCCACCAATACCACTATCGAAAATTCCAATTGGAGCGGAAGTTTGCATATAAGTATGGAGTAAAAAGGAAATAGTCGAAAAATATAAACATATTTCAAAAAAATTTCGTAAAGTTGAAAATTCATTCCAACTCATGCAACCTTTCTACAACCTTTTTCATCTACCTACTACAAACTAAACCAAGACAATTATCGTGAAAATTTTACAACTAAGCGGTTTATCACTCTTTCAAAGCGAGGAAGCTCTGGTCAAAGCCTGTCAGAAAGGCGACCCCAAAGCTCAGCGAAGAGTATATGAAAAATACTCCTCCAAAATGTTCGGAGTGTGCTTTAGGTATGTACACGATGATTTTGAGGCAGAAGAAATAATGATAGAAGGATTTGTGAAGGTTTTTGAAAAAATCAATACTTTCAAATTAGAAGGGAGTTTTGAAGGATGGATTAGGAGAATCATGGTAAATGAGGCACTAATGTACTTGAGAAGTACAAAAAATGCTAAATTAGAAATGAGCTATGATAATATTCTTTATGAGCCCGAACCCGAACAATTTAGTACACAATTGGAAGTTGACGATTTATTGAAGCTTATAGAAACTTTACCAATAGGTTATCGAACGGTTTTTAATTTGTACGCTATCGAAGGATATTCTCATGCCGAAATTGCCGCATCGTTAGGAATAACCGAAAGTACTTCCAAATCACAACTATCACGAGCTAGAGTAATATTGCAAAATGCTATTGCACAACAAAAATCAACAGTTAATTAACAGACAAAATGGAAAAGCACAATATAGATCAATTATTTAACGAGCGCCTGCAAAATTATGAGCGTAAGCCTAGACCAGAGGCATGGGATAAATTGCAAGCAAAATTGCAGCAAAATGAAACCAAGATAGTACCTCTCTGGTGGAAGGTCGCCCGAGCAGCCTCGGTAGTATTACTTCTGGGAGCAGTTGGCTACTGGACTATAAATACAGACAAACAACAGGACGTAACTGTAGCAAATAACAAGGTTAGTCTACAAAAAACAACAAATAAATCTCAAAATACACAGTTGCAGTCACAGTTGACAAAGCCTAAAGGTGTAAGTACAGAGATAGTAGCACATCAGGAGTCACTTAAGAAAAACCTTTCGATAAGTCAAACGTCAAAAGCAAGGGCACATCAGGTACCTCAAAATCCTTTGACAGAGCAAAGACAGGAAATATCAGAACTGGTGGTAGCAAAAGTTGATCCTATACAATCTGTACCCCAAACCAACAATACAATTGTATTAGTTGTAGAACCAGGAGTTGAGCCTGTCAGTCCCGTAAAAACCACAGAGACGATTGTACTGGCAATGGTAGATGCCATGGATACAGGGGGAACTGAAAGACCTCGACCATCGGTATGGGCAGAAGAACTCAATACCAAAAAAACTACCAAGTTTGGCAAGCTTTGGCAACAAATCAAACGTGTGAAAAACGGAGAAGGAGTGGATTGGAATGAGCTTGGTGTAAAGCCCCAAAAAGTCCTAGCGCGCGCAGATGCGAGATTGGAGAATACAAGAGAGACTATCGTAGAGTCTGTCAGAGAAATAAAAAATAACGAAAAGTAAATAACTCCACGCAACTTATTTCTTTTTACGTGCATCTAGGAGATATAAAACAAAACAAATTAGAGCTTTCTAAATCGAGTGTAAATTATAACATTATGGAATCTATAGGTAAATTGGATGTAACAGTAAACTGGGTGAAATTGTACATCATTGCATTTTTTATGGTATTGGCGATTCAGCCTTCAATCGCAAGAAATACTGAAGCAGACTCAACAGTCATCAAAATAGATAAACGAAACCAAACGGTACTCGAAGGAGGAAAGCCAAATGTAAGCTTGAAGGAGGACTTACAAGCACTTTTTCAAAAAAATGGAATGCTTTTGGACGATGCTACTTGGATCAGTATTAGAAGAGTCGTAAACAGCGATATTACAAAAGATACAGTTTTGGTGATTTCTCAAAATACCAAAACTATTAATGTTGCCATCAAAGCAAACGCTTCTAGTCAAGTAGTGACTAATACTTCAGGAAGAAACGGCTCAAATGGTTCAAAAGGTGCAGTGAGTGTAGGGCTCAACGGAGTTCATATAAAAGATGGCTCTGAAGAAGTACATGTAAGTATCAATGGCGTCGTAGTAAAAGATGGTGGCGAAGAAACAAGAGTAGTATGGAGAGATTCAGCAAAAGTTGCTCGCCGAAATGGTGAATTTGCTTCACGCACTGGATTCAATATCTATTTGGGATTGAATAGCTTTACGAACACTGGTGCGATTGGGGGTATATACAATACAAAAGACTTTGAGTTAAGTCCATTTGGTTCACGCTACTTCGGTTTTGGGTGGACCCGCAGTGCGGCGGTTAGCAAAGGAAGTAAAGCTGCCTTGAAAATTAGTTATGGACTAGAGTTTTCATGGTACAACTTTATGTACGAAAACAACCGCTATCTTGTAAAGGGAACAAATAATATCGAATTCAAAGATTATGTGGATGATAAAGGTCAGTCAGTGGATTTATCTAGAAATAAATTGACAGTTGCCTACATCAATCTACCAGTAATGCCTTATGTAGCATTCAAAAAGAGTAGCACTGTCACCTATCTTGGGTTTGGAGGATATGTTGGCTATAGATTGGATAGCTACACAAAGACAAAAGAATCAGATAGTGGAAAAAAACTTTGGAATCACAGTAGTTTTTACTTGAATAACCTCAGATATGGCTTAGCTTTTGAGCTAGGATTAAAAGATTTTCCAGATTTATTTGTCAACTATGATTTGACGGAATTGTATCAAACAGGTTATGGGCCTAAGGTGAGAGGTTTAAGTTTTGGTATTCGCTTCTAAAAAAATCAAAAAAAAAATATTTTTTTTTCAGGGCTTAATAGTTTACAAAAGTAGATTATTAAGCCCTGATTTTTAAAATATTATGAGAAGTATTATGGTATATTTAACTACGTTTTTTGAGTTTTTGTGAAAAAAAAGTAAAATTTTTTTTTCGATAAAGTTTTGACTTAATCAAAAATCTATATAGTTTTGCACACTCTTTCACGGGAACGTTACAAGAAACAAGAACAAAAGAGAAAAAAGGGGATATACCAGAGCGGCCAAATGGGGCAGACTGTAAATCTGCTGACTTATGTCTTCGGTGGTTCGAATCCATCTGTCCCCACAAAATTTAGGGTTTCAGGGAAGTTAATTTCGAAACTTTTAAACCAGTTATAGAAAAGCGGGAGTAGCTCATTTGGTAGAGCGATAGCCTTCCAAGCTATAGGTGGCGGGTTCGAGCCCCGTCTCCCGCTCTAAAGTAAAATGGTTGATTGTTAATAGTTAATAGTTAATAGTTTAGCGAATTAGCGATTAACGATTAACCATTTTTGTTTGTAGTCTACTTTAGTTTAGACTCACAAAAGCATTCAACATCTGCCTTTGTAGCTCAGTGGTAGAGCACTTCCTTGGTAAGGAAGAGGTCGGCAGTTCAATCCTGCTCAAAGGCTCCATTCAAAACAACAATTTAGTTAAATAGGAGCTATCAAGTATCTTTTATCTTTGGTTGTTGGAAGTTGAAAGGTATCAATTTTTTCATTCTTTTTATAAAACTAATTAAGAACTAAATAATCATGGCAAAAGAGAATTTTGACCGTAGTAAACCTCACGTAAACATTGGTACTATCGGTCACGTTGACCACGGTAAAACTACTTTGACTGCTGCCATCACTAAGGTGTTGTCAGAAAAAGGACTTGCTGAAAAGAAAGACTTCTCATCAATTGACTCAGCTCCTGAAGAAAAAGAGCGTGGTATCACAATCAACACTGCTCACGTAGAATACCAAACAAACAACCGTCACTATGCTCACGTTGACTGTCCAGGTCACGCCGATTACGTGAAAAACATGGTAACTGGTGCTGCTCAAATGGACGGTGCTATCATCGTAGTTGCTGCAACTGACGGTCCAATGCCACAAACTCGCGAGCACATCCTTTTGTCTCGTCAGGTAGGTGTACCTCAATTGGTAGTGTTCATGAACAAAGTGGACATGGTGGATGACCCAGAATTGTTAGAACTAGTTGAAATGGAAATCCGTGAATTGTTGTCTTTCTACGAATTCGACGGTGACAATATCCCAGTAATCAAAGGTTCTGCTCTTGGTGGTTTGAACGGTGAGCCAAAATGGGTTGCTACAATTGAAGAATTGATGGATGCAGTTGATAACTGGATTCCACTTCCAAAACGTGATATCGATAAGCCATTCTTGATGCCAGTTGAAGACGTATTCTCGATCACAGGTCGTGGTACTGTAGCTACAGGTCGTATCGAAACTGGTGTAATCAACTCTGGTGATCCTGTTGAAATCTTAGGTATGGGTGCTGAGAACTTGAAATCTACTGTAACAGGGGTTGAAATGTTCCGTAAAATCCTTGACCGTGGTGAAGCTGGTGACAACGTAGGTTTGTTGTTGCGTGGTATCGACAAAGAATCTATCCGTCGTGGTATGGTTATTTGTAAGCCAGGTTCAGTGAAGCCTCACACTAAATTCAAAGCTGAGGTTTATATCTTGTCTAAAGAAGAAGGTGGTCGTCACACTCCATTCTTTAACAAATACCGTCCTCAGTTCTACTTCCGTACAACTGACGTAACAGGTGAAATCATGTTGCCAGAAGGTATCGAAATGTGTATGCCTGGTGATAACTTGACTATCGACGTTACATTGTTGAACAAAGTAGCTATGGATAAAGGTCTTCGTTTCGCTATCCGTGAAGGTGGACGTACAGTAGGTGCTGGTCAGGTAACTGAAATCTTAGACTAATTTCTAGGATTAACCATATAGAAAGGCGCTATCGTGAGATAGCGCCTTTCGTTTTTTTTTGGGAGGCTAAGTTGTAGGGATTTTATCAAATCAAAAAACATAAGCAGGAAAACGTTATTAGATAATAGTATATTGGTTATTTGAAGATATTCATAATCAAAATGTTACAGTCAAGTTTTGCCTTAGCTATACTATTAATTTAATTTTTCCTACTACTTAAAATAGATTTTGTAGAAAAATATTGAATTTTTAAGTTTTTGACTTACAAGGTTTTAGGTAAATATTGCTTTCCGAATTAAAAAATATTATACAAAACCTATACCGAGTACTTGGAAATGCAAAATCGAACTGCTACCTTTGCAATCCAAACAATACGGGCATAGTATAAAGGTAGTACAGAGGTCTCCAAAACCTTCGGTCTGGGTTCGAGTCCTGGTGCCCGTGCAAAGTAAGTTCCGATTTTTAGTTTCGAGTTTCAGATTAATTATTTAAATTAGTCGGAATTTTAAGCTAGAATTCGGAACTTTAAAGTTTATAAAGGATAGCATCACTTTTTACAAGCGAAAAGCAAACCAAAGAAAGCTCGTAGCTTCATAACATTACAAAGAACATGAATAAGTTAACACAATTATTTAAAGATTCTTGGACTGAAGTTACAGAAAACGTAACATGGCCAAAGTTTAGTGAATTGCAGGCAAGCTCTACGCTAGTATTGGTTGCTTCTTTGATTTTTGCTCTTGTGGTTGGACTAATTGACTTTTTGTTCAAGTCTGGTTTAGAGTTGTTCTATCAGTCATTCTAATTGAGTTTTAGAATAAGATACAACTGTTTTGAACAGATAGGTTTTATTCTCAATCTCGAAGAAATTATAATTAAAGATGGCAGAAACTAATTGGTACGTCTTGAGAGCAGTTTCAGGACAGGAAAAAAAGATAAAAACATATCTTGAAAATGAGGTGCAAAGACAAGGCCTTACGGAATACGTTCCTCAAGTAATGTTACCAACAGAAAAGACTTACGAAATTCGTAACGGTAAGAAAATTGTTCGTGAAAAGACGTTATTTCCAGGTTATGTTTTCGTTGAGGCTGATATTAAATATGGTGAGGTATCTCACATTATTACCTCAATGCCAGGTGTAATTGGTTTTTTGAGTTGGAATGATGGTAAGACTTCAAAAACACCTATTCCTTTACGTCATAGTGAAATCAAACGTATTTTAGGAAAAATCGATGAGGTTGCTCCAATCGAAGAGGTGGCAACACTATCGTTTACTAAAGGTGAAACTATCAAGGTAATTGATGGTCCGTTCTCATCATTTGAAGGTACTGTGGAAGAAATCTTCGACGATAAGAAAAAATTGAACGTTATGGTTAAAATCTTTGGCCGTAATACTCCAGTTGAATTAAATTACTCTCAAGTAGAGAAATAATCATATTTGATATTCGTTTTTAAAGCGTCCTTATTGTAAGGACGCTTTATTTGTTTACAGCTATGAATTTTATGTATTTAGCCCATAATTATTTAACAAATTTTGAGGATAAGGTTTGGCCTTTGCTATTACAATATGGCACCAAGGTTTTGATGTCATTGTTGATGTTTTTTGTAGGACGATTACTGATTAAAAAGGTAATCGGTCTTATGCATTCCAAAATGAAGTTAGAAAGTATTGATCCTGATGTACAACCTTTTTTAGCTTCTTTGGTTCGTGCTGCTCTCAATATCATGTTAGTGTTGAGCTGTGCAGGTATTTTGGGAATCGAAACGTCTTCGTTTATTGCTGCCCTTGGTGCAGCAGGTCTAGCAATAGGCTTAGCTTTACAGGGTAGCTTGTCCAATTTTGCAGGAGGGGTGCTTATTTTGGTTTTCAAACCCTTTAGAGTTGGAGAATTGATTACAGTGCATGGCTATACTGGATATGTAGAGTCAATTCAAATCTTCAATACGGTAATTAGTACTACAAGTCATAGAACTATTATTCTTCCTAACGGAAGTTTGTCAACTTCACCAGTGGTAAATATTTCAAGAAAAGGAATTATTCGGTTGGATATGCAATTCCAAGTGGCGATGTCAAATGATATAGATGCAACACGTAAGGCTATTAGAGAAGTAGTAGAGGAATGTACTTTTGTACAAAAGGACAAGAATAATGATATCTTGGTAGGAAAACTAACAGACAGTGCGATATTGTGGGATGTAAAACTTTGGGTGAATGCTACTGATTTGGATAAAACACAGTATTTTATGAATGAGCATATCAAAAAGCGATTTGATAAGGTAGGTATTCAATTTCCTGACCCAGTGATTACCGTAAAAAGTATTGGCTAGTCAAAATAAACACTTGTCCTCACGAAGTTTTAGAATTATTCTCCAAGTTTTTATCAAAAAAGCGGTCGAAAACATATTTTTTGACCGCTTTTTTGATGCTATTGTGCTTGATATAAATGTCTTAGGAAGTAATCATTGCGTCTCTACGGGTAGAATACAAATTTTTATATAATCACTCACTCGCTCAATCACTAATTTAGGGATGACTTTTGTTTTTCTAAGGATAAATATAAAGCATTCATAATTCGCTTCTAGGACTGTACGAAGGATTCTAAAAATGTATATTTCGGATATCGGATGTTGGATTTCGAAATTATAAGCTCCTATTTTTTTGTGAAAAATAAAGGTATTTTACTTTATTTCCGAAATCCTAAATCCGAAATTGTTGGAAATCCTTCGTACTGTACTAACTCAACACTCAGAATTCAACATTCAAAAACTATTCTACAGTTACACTTCCCGCACCATGATAGCTGCGCAGTTCGGCGTTGTACATGGCATCTGCACTTACAGGACCTTGGGTGAATTTCCCTTTAGATACCGCTCTTACCAAATAGTAAAAACTCTTGCTTGTACCGTTGATGCTTGTAAAGAAATTGATACGGTCATCACGAATATCAAAATGCTCAGGTGAGGCTTGGTCTTTCAGCCACGTAAGTTCACGATCGGCATTGAGGCGTGGATTTTCTATTTCAAAACCTGCTGGAAGCATATCTGTAATAACAATGTTGTCGGTTGGTATTTGGCTCGACAGCGTAACTTTTACCACAATCAATTGATTTTGTTTAAATCGATTTTGACCAATCACTTGCCCCGAACGAGTGTAATAGGTTCTTCGTACTTGTAAGAAATTATCTTCCTGAACAAACTGGCTATTAGCCGATAACCCCTCACTTGATAAGAAATAGTACAATGCTCCCTTGCCTTTAGTGCTTACACTGGTGCTTGGTGCTAAGTTTTTCATCAATAAATCAGCACCGCTAAAATTACCTATTTGTTTTCCTGAACGAACTGAAGCCGTAATTTGATTAGCCTGTGCTTTACGGGCTATTTTACCCAATGCCAAGAAACTAAAGGCTTCTTCTTGGGTCGAAAGCCATTTTTGGCTTGCAATACTCTGTGATAATAATCTCGCTAAAACTGGAATTTGCAAGTTTTGAGGGTCTACATCTATCAAAGTATTTAAGGTTAGTGCCAGCTCACGAATTGGCGAGTTGAAGTTTCCGCCACTTTGACGCGAGTCATTGTTCATCACAAATTGATTAGGCATGATACTTCCTTGACTTTTGGGATCACCGATTTGAGCAAAAGCCCCAGCTAATAAATAGCGCTCGTCCAAACTCAATAGCTGTTGGTTGGCTTTATAATAATTCATTACTGCTCGGTTTGGTTTACCAGAAAGCGCCAATACATACAAACCATAAATATTTTCACGACTTGCAATGACACTTTGGGTACTTGAACCAGTAGCAGGGTCGTATAACGATGCTGTTTCTGTTTCTTTTTTATTTGCACGGTTGTTAATGTATTCTAACAACCTGCCAAGTGTATTGATATTAATTTCGTAATCAGCTTTTTGCGCTTCTATCAAGAAATGACATGCATATACCGAACCCCACCACGATTCTTTGTCTGAACCTGTCCAATACGCTAATCCTCCGTTAGGTAATTGTTGAGTTTCTATTTTGCGAATTGCAGCAGTGACATTAGTGCTTGGATTTAGCTCATTTTCTCCTGATTTCATTTGAGGTTTTTTCCCTTTTTGAATCAATCCTACAAAATCTTTGAAATACAGTTGAGGGAATGCTTTGGAGGTTACTTGCTCAATACAACCATAAGGATATCCCAATAAATGTTCGAATTTGTCAATAAACTGCACCATGGGCGATTTACTCAAAATCAGTTGAGAAGACACTGAACTTGGGATAAAGTTTTCCGTTCCAGAAGCAATCGATTTACTTTGATTAGCAGCGATTACACCCGAAGAACTAGTTTTTAATAATGAAGTACTCGGACGAATACTGAGTTCGGTACTTTCGGTAAATTTCTCTTTCAAACCATTAACACTAATGACTACTTTGCCCAAGCCAATCACTGGTGCGGCTTTTACACTAAAATATACTCTCGCTTCTTTTTCGGCAGGAACCACAACTTTTTGTTGGCGTGTGGTGGTAATTGCCAATCCGCCCGACGTAGCAATATTGGCTAATACCACGGCATTTTGTTTGGTGGTATTGGTAATATTTACAGGAACTTGAATTTCATCGTTTGGACTAGCAAATCTTGGAAGCGCCGTACTGATAACCAATGGGTCGGCCACTTTCATGTTTTTGGTTGCAGAACCAAAGGCTTCGTCTTTATAACCAATCGCCATAATTCGTAAATCTCCCGAAAACTGTGGGATATCAACTTTGATACTAGCTTCACCACTCGAATTCGTGGTGATTTCGCCTGACCAAATAGCCACTAAATTGACGCGTCCATTTGTCAGTGGATTCACTCGTTTTTCCAAATCATAACCATCACCTCCCATACTCGACGATTGACGAATGGCGATTTCGGGTAAAAGGAAAGGATATAAATCATAGCTATTGACCTCCAAAGCTTGTTTTTGATAGAAATAAGCATGTGGGTCGGGTGTTTTGAAGTTTTTCAATTGCAAAATACCTTCATCAACTACTGCAATGGTTACAGCGGTATTAGCTTTGGTTTTTACTTTAATCGTTTGTGAAGTTTTTGACCTTGACCTTTCTACCGCCGAAATTTCAATAGGCAAACGACTATCTTCTTCTTCGACCATGACAGGTGCATAACCATGCGCTACCGTAAGAGGCATATTCGAATCATCGAGCGGACGAATGAGCGTAGCGGATACATACACATTGGGTAAATGTTCGTCATCTACTTTGAAACTCAACTCAGCTGATTTTTTGTCAGTATCCAAATAATGATATTCCAGTACCTTATTACGTTCGATGGTCACAAGTAGTTTTCCTGCAAAAGGTGTTTTGAATAATACTTTTACCTTATCGCCAGTTTGATATCTTTCTTTGTCAAAGGTCATGGTAACCTGTCCTTCGGTATTGACTTCAAACGAAGAGTTTTCGGTACTACCCCAACTATACGCATAAAAAGTTTGTGCTGTCCAAGTTTTAGCACCATTACGATGTACTCGAATTTCGTATTCCCCCGAAATCGTTGGTACAAAGTTGATAGAAGCTTTACCTTGACTAAAATCTACCATGCGGCCATACACCACTTTGGTTTGTTTTTTGGAGGTATATTTCAGTGAATTATCTGAATTTTTCTCGATAACCGTTTGATAATCGAAACGAACAATCTCGACTTTCCCCTGCGTACTCACGCCCTGTGCATCTTTATTGAGCGCTACCAAAGGAATCTGTACGGGCGAATTGGTACTGAGATAAGTATCATTTAACCCAATTCCATAAAATACATTTTGCGTAAAAATATCCGACTTTTTCAGACGATTCACTGGACGTCCTGTTTCATCAAAAACGGTTACATAAGTTTTTGCCTCTATGACACCCATATCGGCCATGGTTGCGGGTAATTGGAAATTTTCGGAAGCAATACCGTTTTCATTCGTAACACCTTGGCGCATGATTCCTTCAAATGCTGTATTATCTTGCACGTCAAAAACGAAGTTTTCAAATCCTTTTGGTTGGAAAACTTTACGCGACAACTTCATCTCCATTTCATAATTGCGATTGGAGGCAGGAGGACCAAATAGATTGGTGGCTGTGGCATTGACCTGCAAAACTTCGCCAGTTCGGTAGAATGGCTTATTGGTATTGACCTCCACTTTGATACGGTCGGGCATAAACTCCTCAATGGATACATTTCGAGATGCTAGAATAATATCATTACCATTGAGGACTTCTAAAATATAAGTTCCCGTCACATTAGAACGCTCGGTTGGGATAGATAAAGCAACCGCTCCTTGGTCATTGGTTTCGAGAAGGAAACTTTTCCATTCTTTACCATTAGGCATAAGAATGCGTAATTTGACAGGGATTTTACCAACCGATTGCCATTGATTAGTACGAATAATCGTATTGAGCTGAATGGTTTCACCAGGGCGATAAATATCTCTGTCGCCATACATAAAGGCTTCGAAGCCCGAAACGTTACTACGTTTGCCATCTACCTCAAATCGAGAAGTTTCGACCTGTGTATCTTCCAAAAACAAATAGTTGAAGTCGTCACTTGTATGTGCCGTAAGCATTGCAACCTTAAATCCACTCTTTTTAAAATCTTTAAATACGGCGACGCCCTTGCTATCTGTAGTAAGTTTTTGAATCGTTTGATTGTTGGTAGAAATCAGCGCTATTTCGACATTGCTAATAGGCTCAGTTGTTTTGATAGAATTGGCAAAGACAAACAATTCGTCATCGGCCTGTTTGGTAATTAGTCCAATATCTGAAATACTCACCAATTTGGTGGCATTTTGATAATATTCATCTGTAGAGTTGACGCTTACCAAATAAATTCCTTTCAAATTGTTTTGGTCAGGCAAAGATAAATTAAGGGCATGAACGCCTTTAGACTTTGGAAGATTGGTAGTTTCTACCATTTTGTTGACCAAAATATCTGAATACAAACCTGACTCATCTTCATAGTAGACAAAAGACTTATTGTTTCCTCCATTCTCATTTTCGTAGTCATAATCTTGATAACGATTTTGACGTAAAAAATTCAGAATGTTATTTTCATAAATCTTCGCAATTTTTACATTCACTCGAGGAATGTTGACAATACTTAAGGCAATGTTTTTATGCCCTTTTGAACTCAAATAAGTTGCTTTTTTATTCACAAAAGCCAAAGAAGCAGGCATTGCTCCAAAATACACATCCTTGGTGTAATGATTGGATAGATTCATGCCTAGTACACTTTTGAGTTGTGTTTTGAGTTCAAGTAAATAGGTGTCAGATTCGTTAAAATCACCAGAAATAACAAAGCCATTTTCGATTACCTCGTATTTGGTATCTACTTTAGGATTATCGGCTTTTTTAGGAGCTGCTTTTATTTTTTGTATAGGATTGCCTAAAGAGTCATATTCTATGACGGATTCCTCTTCTTCTTCTTCCACATTTCTTGATGAGGAACCATTGATAGATACTTGATAGGCATTAGCAATACTTTCAGGAGTAATAGCCTGATTAAATAGCACCTTGATATATCCTTTATTATTACTAAATCCATTTTCGACGTCAACAACTTCTAAGCTGGTTGGGTCAGATAAGGAAATATCTTGTTCAATTACTTCAGGTGTTTCGTGTTGAGATGATGGAAGAGAAAGCCCTTTATCGATACTTATTTTCAGAGAACCACCCATCGCTGATGCTTCGTCTTGAATGCGTACTAATATCAAGGAGGAGGCATCTGTTTGTACAATTTGCGTTTTGAGTTCTTGATTTTTTTCACCAGTTACTTTTAGTAGTTTGGCTACTTCTTGAGGATTAACGGCATAATTAAAATGTAACTTTAAAACAGCTACACCTTGTGACGAGCCTTGTGGTTTACTCCAATAGCTTTCTGTTTTTTCGAGCGCCAGATAGGGCGTATGAAACTTGAGGGTTTCTGTATCAAGGTCATATTTTGGGGAAGCTTTGTGCAAAACTACTGTGTTTACCTCGGCAGTATATTCGGTAGCTGGGTCAAAACCGACAGCAGGAGAGAAAACCAATTCATTGGGAGCTGTCCATTTGAATCGTCCTTCGACTTTAGGCGAAAACTCAATATAATCGGTAGAATACCAAGTATTGAGTTCTGAAACGGGAACAAGGTCTTTGTTGAAGGTGAAAACTAGGTTTTGCGTTTGATTAATTTCTTCTTCAAAGTTAGTACCACTAATTGTTACATCACCAAAATGAGAACAAGAATTAAGTATTAGCAAGAAAAAGAAAGACAATTGTACTAATAGATTGGAAGGACGAAATGCTTTCATTGTTAAGATAGACGATTGAAACAATCGAGAAATTTAGGGTTACTTGCGGGTTTATACAAGGTTAAAATCAAGTAGTTGTGAGCAAAATTGTCAAACTTTTGAATTAACGTAAGAAGTTCCTAAATCTTTGAAGTATTCACAACAAAAATGCAAAAAATATAGTAAATGGCTGTGGAGGTTTGGGATACCAGCTTTATTAAACATAAGTCCAAAACAAAGACTTGAATTAGCGATGAAGCAATCATTTCCGAAATCAGAAATCACCAGTCCGCATTACCACACAAATAGGGTTCAAATAGGGCGTAAAAGGTTTTGTGATAATAGGCTGTTTTTTCTTGTTCATTTCCATCAAATAGAATCTCCGCACGTGAAATCCAGAAATCTCCGAATAGTAGAGCCTGCTCGATTAAAGGTGCAATATTCTTTTCGGGAATATCAATGAAGCCATTTGCTTGCATCGAAGTAATGATATGTTTGAATTGTTCTTGTCGAATTTGCATCAATGCCTTAAAATGTAGCTTGATAGCTGGAATTCGGCGCATGATTCTGACAAAATCTAACATTAAGAATCGATATTGATACAAAATCTCAAAACTGCGATAGCTTAACTGATACAGGATTGTCAGTTGATTTTCGGATAAACCAGTCATGTCTTTTGTCAGCTCATTGAGTTTATCCACAAGCTGTTGATAAAGTGCTTCAATAATCACATCGGTATTCGCAAAATGATAGCATAAATTCCCATGACTTATTCCCAATTCATTTGCTATATGTCGAACGGTCACAAAGTCTGTACCCTGTTCGTTGAAAAGAGTAAGGGCTTTTGCTAAAATCTTGTCTTTTGTTGATAATACCATGATGTATTTCAGGTAAAATTTTAAATGATTTTTGGTTAAAGATAATATTTTTAGAACAAATGTTCTATAGATAAATAATGTTAGTACATTTGTTCTAAATTCTAAAAACCTTTTCAATCATGAAAGTAATCATTATCGGAGCAGGTATCGGCGGACTTACTACGGCCATAGCTTTACAACAGTTAGGTCATGAAGTCATTGTCTATGAACAAAGTAGCGAAATCAAGGCTTTGGGCGCAGGAATTGTATTGGCCGCCAATGCTATGACGGCTCTACGAAAACTAGGAATAGAACAAAAAATCATTCAAGCGGGACGAATCGTTAGTTCTTTTGAGGTAGTCGACGACCAAGGCAATGTGCTTTCGGAAGTATACGCCAATCGTTTTTTTGAAAAATATGGTATAGGAAACTTCACCATTGCTCGCTATGATTTACACCATATTTTAGCTTCTGAACTACAACAAGGAACAATTCAACTTGGCAAAAAGCTCAAAGATTTTTCCCAAAATTCTCAATCAGTATCTGTCACCTTTGAAGATGCTACACAAGACCAAGCTGATGTGATGATAGCAGGCGACGGAATTCATTCGGTGGTGCGCAAAAAGTTACTTCCCAACAGCCGCTTACGATATTCGGGCTATACCTGCTGGCGTGCGCTGGTCGATATTAGCGATATTCCTTGCGATATCAACAAAGCTTTCGAGGCTTGGGGAGCTAAAGGTCGTTTTGGATTTGTGCCCATTTCAGATACCCATGTGTATTACTTTGTGTGTATCAATGCTCCTGTAAATGACCCTCACTATCGACAATATACTCCTGCCGACTTGGCGAAACATTTTGCCCATTATCAATTCCCTATACCTCAAATTTTGTCTGCAACGACTATCAACAATTTTATGCAACATGATTTATATGATTTGGCGCCTATTCGTCGGTGGGCATTTGATAGAATATTGTTACTAGGCGATGCCGCTCATGCTACTACACCCAACATGGGACAAGGTGCTTGTCAGGCAATAGAGGATGCTTTGGTGCTACAACAAATCCTAAAAGAAGAATATGATTGGGAAAAAGTAACGAAACATTTCGAACAAAAAAGAATAGCAAGGGTTACTAAAGTGGTTAATAACAGTTGGAATGTGGGTAAATTAGCTCAGCTCGAAAATCCTTTGTTGATAAAACTCAGAAATTGGACAATGAAGCGCACACCAGACCGTATGCGAGATAAACAATATGAGTTTTTATATGAAATAGATTTTTAGAAAAGAAATAAAATTTTCCGAAGAAATAGAATAACTACCTTTTATCCAGAAAAAAAGACTTAAAGAAACCTTCAGAAAGCTTCGCTTGTTCTTTCCACATAGCGAAATAAAAATTCAACTATCCCAACTCTCCGATGAATAAGCTGATAATAATACCTGTGGTAACTGCTATCTTTCTGGTAATAGACTATTACGTTTGGCAAGCCGTAAAGGTATCTGTACAAAATTTTTCACAAACGATACAACAGTCTGCTCGATATATCTTTTGGGGTTTAACAACCCTTTCTCTGGTAGGACTTTGGTTATATAATTTTACCAATCCTGATTTGCTCGGAAAGACAATTAGAACGTGGATTATGGTAGGTATTTTTATGAATTACCTTTCAAAAATCTTTGTCGTGCTATTTTTATTAATTGATGATATCGGAAGATTGATTCGTTGGATTGTACAAAAAGTACAAATGCTAACTAATTCAACTCCTGCTAACGCCACGGCTACGTCTCAAGGTGAACCCATTACACGTTCGGAGTTTTTGATGAAAACGGCTGTTATTGCGGGTACAGTACCTGCGGTGGCTATGACTTGGGGGATTTTGTCGGGAGCGCACGATTACCGTATTCGTAAGGTAAAGTTGGCTTTGCCCAATTTGCCAAAAGAATTTGAAGGATTGACGATTGCTCAAATTTCAGATATTCACTCAGGAAGTTTTTTCAATAAAGTAGCCGTAAAAGGAGGTATCGAAATGATTCTCAACGCCAAGCCTGATATGGTATTCTTTACAGGAGACTTAGTGAATAATCAAGCCGTGGAAGTACAAGAATACATTGATTTGTTTGGAAAAGTAAAAGCTCCACTAGGTGTATTTTCAACATTAGGAAACCACGACTACGGCGATTATGTGCAATGGGCATCGCCAGCTGCCAAACAAAAGAACTTGAATAATTTGATTCATGCGCATAAAGTAATGGGATGGGATATCCTCAATGATGAAAATCGCTTTATCGAGCAAAATGGCGAAAAGCTAGCGATTATTGGGGTACAAAATATCAGTGGTCAAAATCGCTTTCATTCGTATGGTGATTTAGCCAAAGCTGTAAAAGGTACTGACGAAGCGGCTGTAAAACTTTTATTATCGCACGACCCAACCCACTGGGACAAAGAAGTAAATACCAAATACAAAGATATTGATGTCATGTTTTCGGGACACACTCACGGTACACAATTTGGCATTACAGTAGGAGATACCACTTGGTCACCAGCGCAATATGTGTATAAGCAATGGGCAGGTTTGTATGAACAAGATAATCAGAAGCTTTATGTAAACCGAGGCTATGGGTATTTGGGATATCCTGGACGAGTAGGAATGCCGCCAGAAATTACCGTTTTTGAATTGAAAAAAGCTTAATAGTATGGATTTATCGAACGATGCTGAGATTTTCTTGGCATCGTTTTTTTGTAAAAGCACCTTTTTCTCTCAAAATTTCTTTTCCTATAGCTGTTTTATGTACATTTTTTGATAATCCTTTGTGACCTAGCCCTTTAGCCATTGTCTTATAAGAAATAAATTTTTTGGCTATGCAAAAAAACACTTTACCTTGGCTTATTGCGCTCACAGCATGGATTGCTGGTTCGACTTATTGGCATGTCTGCAAAATCAAGGAAGTTTGTGATGAACCCCTCGTAAAATCAGCTTCATCTGCAAATACCTTGACTAAACCCTCCTTTGATATTCATAATTCTGATGGTCTTTCACTCAGAGCTTCAGGCAATATCAAATTTCCTCAGTCTAGCGAAACACCCAATGTATTGGAGGTGCAACCTCAGCTTGAGCAACTCAAAGATTATCTTGCCAAAAATCCATCGCTTCAAATGCTTTTGATTGGAAGATATGCTTCTGATGAAAGGAATAATACATCTTTTGCGAATCTGGGCATTGCCAGAGCGGAGGCATTGAAGAGTATTATTTTAGGAGAAAAAGGCAATCCACAATCCATTGTTACAGATGGTCTCTTAAGCGATTCACTGTATTTTCAGGCAGATACGCTTATTGGTGGGATAGATGTGATATTTAAGCGAGTAGCGTCTCAAAGTACAACTACTTCCAACCTAGATATTTCTCCTGAACTTACCTTGTATTTCCCTTATGCTAAAACAGACTTTAGCCATTCTGAAGAAATAGATGAGAAAATCGAAAAGGCCATCACTTATCTAAAGGCGCATCCTAACCAGCAAGTTACACTCACAGGATATACTGATAACAAAGGTTCTGACGAACTAAACTTAAAGTTGTCTGAACGAAGAGCACAAAATGTAAAAGACTTTTTTGTTCGAAAAGGACTCTCTCCAGACCAGTTTAAAATCGTTCCTCAAGGCAAAGCAAATCCTCAAGGCAATAACGATACCGAAGAAGGTCGTCAAGAAAATCGCCGTGTAGTTTTATCATTTTAACCCTAAATCATTATTAATATGTTTGAGCTAAATCCTCTTTTACACGAAAATGCTTGGTGGCAACATCTAATAATGTTTGTCGGAGCTGGCTTACTGGGATACATCATTGGTTTTCGAAGCGGAGACTCTAAGACTTCTCTTCAAAATCAACTAAATAAGCTGCAAGCTCAGCTAGAGTTATGTAAAGCAAGTCTAGTAAAAACTACTCCTATTACCATTTCAGAAATATCAACGCCAACTATGGCTCTAACTTATCCTACCATTGTTAACCAACCCGACGATTTAAAGAAAATCGAAGGTATCGGGCCAAAGATTGAAGAGATATTAAATCAAAATGGTATTACAACTTTTATCCAATTGAGTCAAGCATCAACGGATGCGCTAAAACAACTATTACAAGACGCAGGACCTCGTTTTCAAATGCACGACCCGAGTACTTGGCCTCGTCAAGCCGAATTGGCTTCGGCAGGCAAATGGCAGGAATTAAAAGAATGGCAAGATATTTTAAATAAAGGAAAAGAATAAATATGGTACTATTAGCATTAAATCCACTGTCAAAAGGTGTAGCTATTTCCGAAATGCTCATCCTTTTATTAGCAATTGCGTTTGTTGGGTTTTTACTGGGTAAATGGGTAGTAAATACTCAAAACGCTTCCTTAAAAAAACAGCTCGCCGATACAGCAGATGAATTAAACAACTGCCAAAAGCAAAAAAACTCCTAATACTTAATCACTTCAAAAGCGCTTTGGCAATAACACCAAGCGCTTTTTTGTGCTTTATAGTGGTGTTGTTCAAGTCTTTTGACCATAAATTCGTACTTTTGCAAAAAATTAGACATTGAGCACTGTTGACTCAATACCAATTAGTTTAACTCATTACTACTGTGAACCAAGAACGCTACGCACAAAGAGGTGTTTCTGCCTCAAAAGAAGACGTACACAAAGCAATCGAAAAATTAGACAAGGGACTTTTTCCAAAAGCTTTCTGTAAAATTTCGCCTGATATGTTGGGAGGCGATGAGGCTTACTGCAATATTATGCACGCTGATGGAGCAGGTACAAAATCATCGTTGGCTTACTTGTATTGGAAAGAAACAGGCGATATTTCTGTTTGGAGAGGTATTGCCCAAGACGCTGTGGTAATGAATACCGATGACCTAATTTGTGTGGGGGCAACAGACAATATGTTGTTGTCTAGTACAATTGGTCGCAACAAAAACCTTATTCCTGGTGAAGTAATCGCTGAAATCATTAACGGAACGGAGGAGGTTCTCCAAATGCTTCGTGACAATGGTATCGGTATCTGGAGTACAGGTGGCGAAACCGCCGACGTAGGTGATTTGGTTCGTACCATTATCGTCGACTCTACGGTAGTGGCTCGTATGAAACGTGATGATGTTATCTCAAATCATACAATTCAAGCAGGAGATGTTATCGTAGGTCTTGAATCTTTTGGTCAAGCTACTTACGAAAATAGCTATAATGGCGGTATGGGAAGTAATGGTCTTACTTCTGCGCGTCATGATGTACTAGGACATTATTTGGCCGATAAATATACCGAAAGTTTTGACCCAGCTGTTCCTGAATCTTTAGTTTACAGCGGTTCAAAATCATTGACAGATGCTGTTGAAGGTACACCACTCAACGTAGGACAATTGATTTTATCTCCAACTCGTACTTACGCACCTGTGGTAAAAGCAATGTTAAAAGAGCTTCGTACTGCCATTCATGGGATGGTACACTGCTCAGGTGGAGCCCAAACAAAAGTGTTACACTTTATCGATAATCTTCATATTATCAAAGATAACCTTTTTGAATTACCTCCATTGTTCAAACTGATTCAGCAAGAAAGTGGCACCGATTATAAAGAAATGTACAAAGTTTTCAACATGGGACATCGTCTTGAAGTATATGTACAACCTCAGTATGCCCAAACAATCATTGACATTTCGAAATCATTCGGAATCAGTGCACAAATTATCGGTCGTGTCGAAGGTGCTGAACAAAAGCAAGTGACAATCCAGTCTCCTTACGGTGAGTTTGTTTATTAGTAAAAAAATATTAGCTAGGAGTAAAGAGTGAAAAATGATAAGCTTTTAAAAAGACTTTATTATTGAAACTCCCATCTCTACAATATTACAATAGGGAGTAAAGGTCAAAGCTTTTACTCCCTATTATATTATATGGTATCTAGCTTTGAGAAATGTAATGAAAAGGTAATTCGGGTAAAACAAAAGTTGAATCTTCAAACCCGAAGACCAAATCCAACCATCACAACATGTACAAGCATATCTTTTTCGATTTAGATCATACCTTGTGGGATCACCATTATAATTCAAAAATCGCATTAGGCGAAGTATTTGAGTTATTTCAACTTCAAGAAATTGGTATTCCCTCGATTGAGCAGTTTTACCATAAATTTAATGAGGTCAATCACAAACTTTGGTTAGATTACGAAAGAAGTAAAATCTCACAAGCCGAACTTCGTCATATTCGTTTTCGTCAGGTTTTTTCTCAACTAGGCGTCGATAATCATGATTCATGCGATCAAGTTTCGGATACCTATTTGGATATTTCTCCTAAAAAGCCTCACCTTTTACCTTATACCAAAGAAATACTTGATTATCTCAGCCCGAAATATCCATTACATATTATCACAAATGGCTTTGACGAAATCCAAGATGTGAAAATGAAGAGCGGAGGAATCAAACATTATTTCAAACATATTATTACTTCTCAAAATTCTGGGCACAAAAAACCTGACCCTGAGATATTTCATTATGCTCTCGAGCAAGTAGGTGCCAAGCCTCGCGAGTGTTTAATGATTGGGGATACGTTCTATACAGATGTGCTGGGAGCAATGCAAGTAGGAATTGATGCGGTATTCTTTAATCCCAACGATCAACGTCATGTCGAACGCCCTACTTACGAAATCAAGCATTTGAGTCAATTGAAGGAAATACTCTAGAAAGGGAATCGAAATTGATAGGGAATAAAAACGGATGGAATCATTATAAAAGAAGAGGCTTTTAATTTAGTGGGCAAAATTAGATTTGATTTATGTGTTTTAGGCAACAGGCACAAGGCAAAGAGTATTAAAATGTTTTATAGTAACGACTGATATATTTTTTGCCGATTGCCCAGA
>NZ_JBMLSD010000279.1:0-8349 GCF_049240685.1 Flectobacillus sp. | reverse complement strand
AAACTGTTTCAGCCATCAAAGCTACACAGAAGATGTTGAATATAATTTAGTAAGGGTAGAGGGTTTAGGCAAAGAGGCATTAGTTTTTAATATAGTTAAAGTTCTACAATTAAAATTATGGGATTGATAAAAAGCTACAGAGATTTAAAAGTCTGGCAAAAAGGACTTGATTTAGTTATCTTATGTTATTCTCATACTTCTTTTTTTCCAAAAGAAGAACAGTATGGGTTGACTAACCAGATTCGTCGATGTGCTGTTTCAATTCCAAGTAATATCGCTGAAGGTTATGGACGGTCTTCAACTGCCGATTATAAAAGATTCTTGCACATGGCTTTAGGGTCATTGTATGAGTTACAGACCCAAATAGAAATTGCAAAAAGGTTAAACTATCTGACTGAAAATGCTTTTGTTGAAATAGATAGCATGAGTATCGAGTTAGATAAAATGTTGTATTCTCTTATAAAAAAAATAAATTGAAAGGTTTTGTTTAGGGTAGACTTTTTGCCTAGTGCCTAACAACTCCTTGCCTTAGAAATAAAATGAAAAAGCATATCTTAGTCGTTCCCGGTGATGGCATCGGACAAGAAGTTACCGCTGTAGGTAAAAAAGTTTTAGAGAAAATCGCTGAGAAATTCGGTCATGAGTTTACTTATGACGAAGCACTAATCGGTCACGTTGCTATCGAAGCTACAGGAGAGCCACTTCCTGCTGAGACTTTGGAGAAAATGCGTGCTTCTGATGCAATCCTTTTTGGGGCTGTTGGTCACATCAAATATGATAACGATCCACATGCAAAAGTTCGTCCTGAACAAGGATTGTTGAAAATGCGTAAAGAGTTAGGATTGTATGCTAACTTACGTCCTATCAAATTGTTTGATGAGTTATTAGAAGCATCAAGCATCAAGCCTGAAATCTTGAAAGGCGCAGATATCTTGTTCTTCCGTGAGTTAACAGGTGACGTATATTTCGGTAAAAGAGAGCGTATCGAAGACGGAAATACAGCGTATGATACGATGATTTATAGCAAATACGAAGTAGAACGTATTGCTCGTAAAGCATTTGACGCAGCTATGACTCGTGGTAAAAAATTAATGTCAGTTGATAAAGCAAACGTGTTAGAATCTAGCCGTTTGTGGAGAGAAACTGTACAAGCAATTGCTCCAGAGTATCCAGAAGTAGAAGTAACACATCAATTTGTTGACTCTGCTGCGATGATGTTAATTAAAGATCCAAAGCAGTTTGACGTAGTAGTAACAGGTAACTTGTTTGGTGACATCTTGACGGATGAAGCTTCTCAAATTGCTGGTTCAATGGGTATGTTGGCATCTGCTTCGGTAGGAGATAGCACAGGTGTATATGAGCCAATTCACGGTTCGGCACACGATATTGCTGGAAAAGGCTTAGCTAACCCAATGGCTTCGGTATTGTCAGCAGCGTTGTTGTTGGATATCTCTTTTGGCTTGAAAGAAGAAGCAAACGTAGTAATCAACGCAGTAGACCAAGTTCTAAAAGCTGGTTTCCGTACGGGCGATATCGCTACAAAAGATACTCCTAAAGATATGATTTTGGGAACAGATGCAATTGGAGAAGAAATTTTGAATAGAATCTAATTCTAATCAAACATAATCTTTCTAAAAAAGGGGCTGAGTAATCAGTCCCTTTTCTTTTTATAAAAGTTTACTGATTTGGGAGAAAACTAAAAATCCCTGTAGCTTTGTGCATTATTAATGTTGAAACTATGGTTTTTCGCTCTCTCAAATATTTGCTCATTATCTTCTTCCTAGGATATTATCCACTTTTTGCACAGTCGGATACGCTGCATCATCAAAGATTACGGAATTTAATTTTGGCTGAATCAGTTGCTTACACAGGAGCTATTGCAGGACTAAGTTCGGCTTGGTATGGTGAAAAAGCACAAGGCTTTCGCTTTTTTGATGATAATTCAGAATGGCTTCAAATTGATAAATTAGGACATTTTTATACCAATTATCATCTGACCAGAGTGAATTCCCAAGCCTTCAGATGGGCGGGTTTATCTCCACAAAAAGCCGCCTTATGGGCAGGAATTTCTAGTTTAACCTTTATGACAACCATTGAAATATTAGATGGTACACAGCCAGATTATGGCTTTTCATGGGGCGATATGACAGCGAATATTCTTGGACCCAGCCTTTATGTTGGACAGCAATATTTATGGGGCGAAACTCGCATTCAGCCCAAATGGTCATTTCATCATACTAGCCTTGCGGCTCAAAACCCAAAGCTTTTGGGAAAATCGGCAAGTGAACAATGGCTCAAAGATTACAACGGACAGACCTACTGGTTTTCTGGAAATATCAGTAGTTTTTTACCCAAACAAAACAAATTTCCAAAATGGCTTAACTTGGCTGTAGGGTATGGTATTCAAGATATGGTCAATGCAGAAGTCGCTAAGAGTCAGCAAAATGGATTTTTCCCATACCGACAATATTATCTGGCTTTAGATTTTGATTTGAGTCGTATCCGAACAAAATCCAAGTTTTTAAAAGGTCTTTTATTTCTTGTAGACCAAATCAAAATTCCTGCTCCAACGCTTGAGTTTAGTGCTAAAAAAGGAATTATTTTTCATCCTATCTATTTTTAGGATAAATCAATATCCTCGAAAAAGGATTTAAGAGAAAATAACATTTCGTTACCCAAATTGTCTGTAATATTGTATAAAAATAGTTAACTAAGCTGTTATTCAACCAAAGAAAACAATTTTAAAATGAATATAGGAGATAGAGTTCGTCTTGTGCACGGACGTGAAGAAGGAATAGTTACCAAAATTTTACCAAATAATATTGTCGAGGTCGAAATTGAGGATGGTTTTCGTATTCCCATTAAAAGAAACGAAGCAGTGGTAATTTCGGAATTAGAACAAAAGGTATTCAAAGCCCCCGTTGTTTCCACACCGACTTTCGAACCTCAACGCTCAATTCACGACAGAGTTGGCCCAACCACTTCCGACGTTTTGTCAAATAAAGGAATCTATATGGCCTTTGTTCCTGTCAATGACCGAGAACTTTCTCAATACATCATCAACAATACAGATTGGGATTTGCCGTTTATGCTTTCGGTAGGTATCGACCCTCATCACAAGGGCTTGGCTTCGGGGATATTAAAACCCAAAACCCAGCAAAAAGTACAACATGTTTTAGTACCAGAGTTCGAAAATTGGGGAACTTTTACTTTTCAAGCGTTTTATTATCGCCCTGCTTTTATGCAGTTGAAGCAGCCTTTGATTAAGTCTATTAAGTTTAGAATTAATACTTTTTTTAAGAATAAACAAAAAGCCCCAGTTCTTAACCAAGATGCCCATTTGTTTCAATTGGATATAGAAGATTCTGTTAATCCAGTAAAGATTGAACCAGATAAGATTGTAGAGAAAATGTTTGAGAAATCATCATCTACGCCTACGCTGGTTATACCACCCAAGCCAGCCAAAGTGGTAGATTTGCATATCGAAGAATTGTCAGATGACTATTTGTTTATGTCAAACCGTCAGATATTAGAATTACAGTTAAGTACTTTTGAAAAGCAGTTCGAAGCCGCAATTGCGAATGGTATGGACGAAATTGTTTTTATCCATGGCGTAGGGAATGGCGTTTTACGCAACGAATTGCACAAAAAACTTTCAGGCCACAAAAACGTCAAATATTTTGAAGATTCACAAAAAGAAAAGTTTGGTTATGGCGCAACCAAAGTAAAAATTAAATAAGAATTAAAGATATTTTTCATTAAACCCTCATTTCACAATGAAAAAATTGATTGCTGCCTTTGCCCTAGGAACCCTAATTTTGCAAGGCTGCGCAAGTTCAACTAATACAGGTGCCAATACCGCAAACCCAACCGCACCTACCGAATCCTATAATGTAAAAGGGAAACAAGTGGAACGTTATTTATCTACCTTAGGAATACCTTTCGAGATTACCATGGCCGATGTGTCTCGTCAGATTAATACCAATGTGAAAGACTTGGTATTTGAGGACAATAGCATGGATGATAACAATTATGATAATTTCATGTGTAAAGTCTGGAAGCGAGAAGATATTACGGTAACTGCCCAAAACGAGACTTTTAACTTTACTGTACCTCTAAAAGTTTGGGTAAAAGTGGGCTACAAAGTAATGGGAATGCAACTGCCAGCACAAGAGTTACAATTTGATTTTAACGTAAAATTCGGTTCAAAATTCTCTATTAATCCCAATTGGGAGGCCAATGTACAAAGTTTCCCGATGGGCTATGATTGGATTAAAAAGCCCACTATCCGCATTGCTGGTTATGACATCAATGTTACTTCATTGGTCGAAAAGGCTCTAACTTCAAAACAAGGTACTATTCTAAAGGCTTTGGATGATGCCGTTCGCAAAAATGTAGATGTCAAAAAATATGTGGTTCAAGCTTGGAATACAGCTATGCAGCCTTACTTGTTGTCTGAGAAGTATCGTACTTGGTTGAAAATTACCCCAGTAGAATTGCAAATGACTCCGTTGGTTACCACAGCCAACAGTATCAAATCGACTATAGCGATTAAAGCTTATACCGAAACTGTTACAGGAACAAAGCCTGCGGTTCAGGCGGTTAATTCAGTACCAGATTTGAAGGTAGTTCAACAAATTCCCCAAGATTTTCAGATAGGAATCATTGCTGAAATTCCGTATAACGAAGCAGCTAAACTTACGGCTGATACCTTGGTCGGACAAAATTTTTCATTTAAAGAAGGAAAATATAATGTTGGGGTTACAGGTATCGATATATACGGTAGTAACGAAAAAGTTGTAATTAAAGCTGGATTGAAAGGAAGCGTAAATGGGAATATTTATTACAAAGGTATTCCGACTTATAATCCGACCACTAAATCTGTCTACTTAGAAAATTTTGATTATGATTTAGAGACAAAAAACCTTTTGCACAGAACGGCTAGTTGGATTTTTCAAGGAAAATTCAACTCAGTGATGAAAAACGCTATGACCTTTCAGATAGGTGGTCAAGTAGATGATATGAAAAAACAAATTCAGGCCAATTTAAATAAACAAGTAAGCAAAGGTATTAGCTTGAATGGAAATATCACCGACTTAGATCCTGATAAGGTTTATCTGACACCGAATTCGATTGTAGCAGTTATATTTGCTAAAGGAAAGTTAAATCTCAAGGTCGATGGCCTGTAGTATCAAGAGGCTGGATACCTTCGTATTTGAAGCTTTTTGCAATCAATCCATAAATTTCGCTACCTTTGTGGCAGAGTAAGTCGTCTTATCGCCTCTACATGAGTTAGGGGAGGAAAGTCTGGACAACAAAGAGCATCATGCTTCCTAACGGGAAGGCACGGTTTTGGTGACGAAAACGTGACAGCTAGTGCCACAGAAAATTACCGCCTGCAAAGGTAAGGGTGAAAAGGTAGAGTAAGAGCCTACCGCCCGTTTGGTGACAAGCGGGGCAGAGGTAAACCTCATGAGTTGAAAGACCAAATAGGCTGACGAGAAAAACCTTCGGGTTTGGAAAAAGGGTTGCTCGCCCGATGTCAGTGGGTAGGTTGATAGAGCGTATCGGTGACGATTCGTCGAGATAAATGGTAAGACAGCGTAGTACTTAGGCATATTGCGACTGACAGAATCCGGCTTATAGACTTGCTCGGAGCCTTATTGCTACTCGTAGTTTACTGCGAGTAGCTTCTTTACCTATTGAATTGGCTCGCAAGGAGTGATATTGCCCTAATAAATGCATAAAAACTCTTTTTTCGTTAGCTTACGGCACAATGCTGATAGCTCATTGCCTGAAAACTTAATTTTTTGCGCTAGCGACTTTGGGTATAACTTTTCCAAAATAAACATAGAAGTTTTGTGCTTAGTGCCTACGGCTTACCGCCTAAAGCACTCAAGTTGAATCTAATTTTGCACGATAACTTATTTTGAATACTTTTTTTGAGATTTTTCCCAAAGAACCTTGTTAACTGCGTAAATTTGATTATCTTTGCACTCCAATTTACAAATACCATAACCGAAGGACGGGTTCCTTCACTAAAAAGTAAATAAAAAATGGCTGTTAAAATTAGATTAGCACGTCGTGGACGTAAAAAATTAGCGATTTTCGATATCGTAGTAGCAGATGCTAGAGCTCCTCGTGATGGTCGTTTTATCGAAAAAATCGGTACTTACAACCCAAACACAAACCCTGCAAGCATCAATCTTAATGATGATAAAGCGTTGCAATGGGTAATGAATGGTGCTCAGCCAACTGATACTGCTCGTGCGATTTTGTCATACAAAGGCGTATTGTTGAAAAAACATTTGCAAGTAGGTGTTAACAAGGGTGCTATTTCTCAAGAAATTGCTGACGCTAAATTCAATGAGTGGAAGAATGTTAAAGATTCTAAAATCTCAGGAAAAGCTGATTCATTGCTTTCTAAGAAAGAAGCTGATAAAGCTGCTCGTTTAGCTGAAGAAACTAAAGTGAACATTGCTCGTGCTGAGGCTATTGCAAAGAAAAACGCTGTAGTTGAAGAAGCTCCTGCTGCTGAAGAGGCATCTCAAGAAGCTGCTGAAGAGTCTGCAGAGTAATTCTCAAAAGACATTACCTATATTAAATGATACAAATCTATTATTACTCTAGATTTGTATCATTTTTTGTTTATAGACTTCCCAAAATGTTCCTTTATCCAATCGGATTTGGACATACTTCAATAAATTACTAAAATGACAAAAGAAGATTGTTTTGAATTAGGTAAAATTACCAAAACGCATGGCATAAAAGGAGAGGTTATCCTCTGGCTTGATGTTGATTTTCCTGAAGATTATGAGGAAATGGATAGCGTATTTCTGGAAGTAAGAGGTGAACTAGTCCCTTTCTTTATGGAATCTTATCAGTTGCGCGGTAATCGTGCAATTGTAAAGTTTGAGGATTGCGATACCTTCGAGCAAGCAGAAGGCCTTGTCAATTTACAAGCATTCCTTCCTTTAGAAGTTTTACCAGAATTAGCAGGTGAGCAATTTTATTATCATGAAGTTATAGGATTTCAGGTGATTGACCAAAAAGAAGGGCCTTTAGGATTAGTACAAACAGTTTACTCAATGCAAGCCCAAGATTTGTTAGTAATGATTTACCAAAATAAGGAGGTTTTGATTCCAATGGACTCCGAAATTGTGTTGAGTGCCGATAAAAATGCTCAAACCATTCTAGTTAACCTGCCAGATGGCTTGTTGGATGTATATTTGAATGACTAATCTAAACTTGAAGAAATCATGCGTATTGATATTATTTCGGTTGTTCCAAAATTAATGGAAAGCTTTTTTGCTCATTCAATAATTAAAAGAGGAGCTGAGGCTGGCCATGTAGAGGTTGTACTACATGATCTTCGTGATTATTCGTTGAGCAAACATCGTCAAGTAGATGATTATGCCTTTGGCGGTGGCGCTGGAATGGTGCTTAGTATAGAGCCTATTGCTAGGTGTATACGTAAACTTCAAGGTGAGAGAACCTACGATGAGGTGATTTATATGACTCCCGATGGAGAGACTTTTAACCAAAAAATTGCTAATACCTTATCCCTAAAAGGTAACTTGATTTTTCTGTGCGGTCATTACAAAGGAGTTGATCAACGTGTTCGTGATTTGTTTGTAACGAAGGAAATCTCCATCGGAGATTTTGTTCTTTCGGGAGGGGAGTTGGCCGCAGCTGTATGTGCAGATGCGATTATCCGCCTTATTCCTGGTGTGCTAAATGATGAAACTTCGGCATTGACCGATTCATTTCAAGATAACTTGCTAGCTCCTCCCGTATATACACGTCCAGCTGAGTTTGAAGGAAATCAGGTGCCAGAAATTTTGTTGTCTGGGCATGAAGCAAAAATCACAGAATGGCGTTTTGAGCAAGCCATCGAACGTACTAAATTACGTCGACCAGATTTGTTGAATGATTCTGTTTTTTAGTAGAATCAGAAAGTTTAGCATGACTATTGTTATAAACTTATTTGGATAAGTAACATTGTAAAAGATAATCTAAATATCCGGCTTACAGCCTTTAGTTTAATGCTGTAAGCCGAATGATTAGAAGTATTTCTGTAAAATAATGCCGACTTGCTATCTTGTACTTATGGTGCAAGGCTTACTACTAAAATCGTTTGTACCTTATTACTTAACTTTAGCCTTTTTAACTTTTAATTTCTGCTACTAACCGCCCCTAATTAATACCTAAGCAAATAAAACTTCCAAATTTTCTTTTTATTGATTCTGACTATAGGTTTTTGAGTAAAAATAAATTTTGAAATGTTGGTAAAACAACAAGATTATAAATTATTCGTAGATAATTCTGCATGTACCATCGTTTTTCATA
>NZ_JBMLSD010000278.1:0-10951 GCF_049240685.1 Flectobacillus sp. | reverse complement strand
GAAATATATTCCGACCCTTTTTTTATGAAAATTATGGAGGATAATCCCAATCCCGAAATTTGGGATGACTCATTTTTTGATAATTAGTTGGGTAAGCATAAATTCGGCAAAAACATATTTATCTTTACTAAATAACAATTTTCTACTCTTTGCCTAGTGCCTGTTGCCTTTCGCCTAAAGCCTTGAGCAATAGGCAAAAATATGTGCTTGTCTATAGCCGAGCAGTTAAACTCATTCTACTCGAATACTTACCTTTAATCAATTCCTAAAGTTTTATCTTCAGTACAGACAACTAAAAATAACAATATCAGGTCAATCAATGTAGGAATGGATTTACCATGAATCTTTCAATCCCCAAGTAAGTAGCAGAATTAGATTTAGAGTAATACGCAAAATAAAATTTGATTTTTGAGCTTATGGCATTCTGCTTTGGGCAATCGGTAAAAACAAACCTATCGTTTCTAATAAAACATTTAATACTCTTTGCCTAGTGCCTGTAGCCTTGGGTAAATTGGTTCTTCACTTTGGATAATAACTTAATCAGTTTAATACATATCGCAAAGACGAATTGCTAAATATTTACTAACATTTATGAATTATTTGAAACAAGTACTTTATGTATTAATCCTTATTTTACTTGGGATGGATACTTCCTTGGGTCAGAGAATCGGAGTCGTATCTTTTGAATCTTTGCCACAAGATTCTCAACTATTTCCTCGCAATAATGCAAATCTTGGAAGTATTCCCATCAAAGGATACGTAGAACAGTCGGGATATAGCTATGTTTCTGCGGTACTCACTCGTGAGGGACAAAGTTATTCGTATCAAAAAGGAGCTATCACGTATTTGAATGGTAGTGTGAGGGGAAGTTTTTCGATTACAAATCTAAGTTTAAAGGCAGAATTGGCTGAGTACGAAGTTAAAATCTATTTGGTTGCTGGACAAGATTCTACGCTTCTGATTAGCCGTGAGCACTTGGTATCAGGAGACTTTTATGTAGTAAATGGCCAGTCAAATGCCTATGCTTTTAATATAGGTAATGAACCTTTTTATTTTGAGAATAAATATATTAGAACTTTTGGAGTAAACATGGGGTCGGAGGCGGATACTCTTTGGTTAAGTTCAAGCCCTCAAGTGGGGGCATGGGCGCTGGCCTTACAAAAATTTATTGTTCAGAACGCTGGGATTCCAAGCTGTGTTATCAATGGTGCCGTGCCAGGAACAAGTATCTCCCAGCACTTTAGAGACCAACAAAATCCCCTAAATCTCGGTACAATTTATGGTTCTCTCTTGTATAGAGTTCAAAAAGCAAAGGCCGTAAATCATATTAGAGCTTTTTTTTGGGCACAAGGAGAAAACGATACTTTTGAACACTCGACGACCTATTCTGATGATTTCAAAAAATTGTATCAATATTGGCAAATAGATTATCCATCCGTAGAACAATTTGTGGTTTTCCAAAATAATGTTTTGCCTTTACCTGCTAATACTGGTGCTAGCATACGCAACTTTCAGCGGTTAACGTCCTCTCTTTTTCCTAAAACACTAGTATTTTCACAGGTAGGCATCGAAACAATCGATGGGATTCATCATTCAAATAAAGGATATTTTACCATCGCTTCGAATTTGTATAAAATATTGGCGCCATTATTTTATGGAATGTCAGATGATATCAACAATCACTCTCCAAATATCCAAAGAGCCTATTTTACCGATAGTCTTCGCAACGCCATTACACTAGAATTTCCTCGTGGTACACAGATGATTTCGGTTGCCGATACCACCGTTTTGAGCCCTTACACAGGAAATTCCATTAAACTTGGTATAAAAGACTACATTTATTTTGACAATGATGAAACAAAAGTGGTTCCAATCGACGGAATTAGCTACATGGGAAATCGAGTTACGCTTTTTTTTACCAAAACCATTCCTCACAGTAAAATTGACTATTTACCAAACCGATACTATACAGTAGATTTTCATCAATTCATTGGACCCTGTCTTCGGTCTAAAAACTTTGTCAATGCTTGTTCATTTTATGACCTGAATATCGAACATGAAAATACTGCCCCTCTCAATAATCCTACGGTTACGGTAGCGGTGCTTTATTATAATCATGCCATTATAACTTGGAATGCAATCAATAAGGCCACTAGCTATGTGATAGAAATTTTGAAAAATGGCAACTATGAGCCCTTTGGTACTTTCAATGCCCCTACTTTGGGCTGGGAAATAAATGATTTGAACCCAAATACAAGCTATCAGTGTAGACTAATAGCCAAATCGTCGACAGCGAGCTCCGATTATATTTACTTTTATTTTACCACCCCTGCAAAACTTAGTACACCAGTAGTTGAAGGGGCGCAAATTTCTTTGACCCAAAACAGAATCAATTGGAATCTGGTCGATGGGGCAAATACTTACGTTTTGGAACGCAAAGTAGAAGGGGGAGACTTTTCGCTACTAGTAAAATTGGGTGGAACAGAGCGCTTTTACCTTGATTCTGCTATTAGTTTGGGAAAAACCTATACCTATCGTTTAAAAGCATTTGGCAATCTAACTGAATCAGAAGAGTCTCTTTACACGATAAAAGTCCAGAATGCCTTGCAAGTACCAAGCCTTAAGCTTAACTCAATTTACACTTCTGGCAATGGTACAACAAGTTTGGAAATAACTTGGAAAACAATCCAGTATACTCAAAAGTATTTGATTGAGAAAAAGCAGATAGGTCAAGTCTATAACAGCCCAGTGCTGTTGGATAGTACAAAGTCGAGCTATCAAGAAAAAAATCTTGTCCCAAATACTACTTACATTTTTCGCATCAAAGCCATCAATCAACTTGCCGAATCGCCTTATGACTCATTAGTTCTTGTAACACCTCAGGTACTTTCTACTCCCACGCTGGTTTTGTCAGAAGACCTGGCCAATAGACTTATCAAAGGAAGTTGGACAGAAGTGACGGGGGCAACAAGCTATCAAATTAGTCGAAGTATAGAAGGGTATGCTGATAAGTCAACAAAGGTTCTTACTGCTAGGTCATTTGTGGATAGTACATTTATTCAAAAAGCTAACTATACCTACCTTTTAAAAGCTTTTGGAACTAATACCGAATCAGCTATTGCCACCCAAACGATTACTACTTCACTGATTTTGGCAAATGAACCATTGGCTGTGGAGTCCTTGGTGTACCCAAACCCTTGTCATGATTTTCTGATAGTACAATTACCGTATCTAACTTCTGGGCAAATTGACCTTTTGGATATACAAGGGAAGGTGGTAAAATCTATCGATTTTAGAAATCAAGAACGCATAGAAGTGTCCTTGCAGAGTCTTCCTTCTGGAGTCTATTTTACAAGAATTCAAACGGTAAAGGCTATTTGGAACTCAAAAATTTTGGTTATGCCATAGGTGCTATTTCCCTCACTTTCTGTTGATGAGTAATTGAGCATAATTACTTAATTCTGCTATTTTGTGGAGGATTATGTACGAATAAATTGAAAATGAGCATGTTGTTAGGTAATTTGTAGATTGAGCAAAATTATCAAATAGCCTCATGATTCAACCAGTGTATTTGTACGGGCAGTCTATTTTATCACAAAATTGTACTGATATTATGTTGGACAACCCTCAACTTCCAATTATCACAGTCAATTTGTGGGATACCATGCGAAATGCGCAAGGCTGTGGTTTGTCTGCCCCACAAATAGGGTTGCCTTATAATCTATTTGTTATAGACAGTCAAAATGCCTTTCAGGCCATAGGAAAAGGTTTTCGTGGGAAATATTTTGAGGCAAAAGACAGCGGTATTCAAGAAACCTTTATTAATCCTCAAGTACTAGAGTCATCCTCAAAAATGTGGAAAGCAGAAGAGGGATGTCTTAGTTTGCCAGGTTTGATTCAAACTGTTGACAGACCATGGAAAATAAAAGTAAAGTACCACAATGAAAAATTAGAACTTCGGATACAGGAATTTTCTGGATTGACGGCACGAATGATTCTCCATGAATTAGACCATACTAAAGGGGTTTTACTAATCAATTATTTGAGTGTTTTTGCAAGAAAGTATCGTTATTTCAAACTTAAATCCATCAAAAAGGGTCATGTAAAGGTAGCCTATCCTGTTACTTCGTGTTAGGTTGTTTGTTTTTTGGGGAGATTCTACCAAAGCCAAGAACTTTTAGTAAAAATATAGGTATGGTTATCTTTGTTTTGGGTACAAGGCAACAGGCAAAGAGTGTTAAAATGCTTTTAACGACCACGGACAAGCATTTATCCCAAAGCCCACCACCGAAAGCCGATACCTGAAACCTTAAAGCTCAATCTTAAATAACTTATTATAACTATTAGCCCGCTACCAACCGCCTCTAGCCTGACAACTAAGTCCTAATTTTTACTCATATTTATTCATTACGATTTAAACCACATTTAATTTTTGTTTCATTAACGATTTTGACGCAAGTCAATGCTTTTCGATTTTATTTGTTTTTACTTTGGCTTTGTAAAAGAATTTAGACGATGAAAACGGAGCTTGCTAGGATAATTACAGAAAAAACAGCACCTACCGAGGACGAACTTACTTCTATTTTGAAGTGCTTCAAGTGGGTGAAGGTCAACAAAAACGAACATCTGCTCGAACAAGGTGAGGTGGCAGACCGACTGTTTTTTATTCAAAAAGGTTGTTTGAGGTTGTATTACAATACCGAAGATTTTGGGATTGTAACTCGTTTTATGGCTTTTGAACATACTTTTTTGACGTCGCTGGTAAGTTTTATTTCCCGTGAACCTTCTACGGAGTTTATCGAAGCCGTGGAAGATTCGGAGGTATTGACTATTTCGCATCATGATTTCCTTCAATTAAGAGAAAGTATTCCTGTATGGGACAAAATCTATATTTATATCTTAGAATATGGTCTTACTGTAATCACAGGACGACTAAGTAGTTTACTGACCCAAAACGCCACCGAGCGATATACCACCTTGCTCGAAAATAATCCAGAGCTAATCCAAAGACTATCAAACGCGAATTTGGCATCCTATCTCAATATTTCTCCTGAAACTTTGAGTCGCCTGAAATCTCGCATCTTTAAACAGAAAAAATAAAAAATATGAGAAGTGATGAAGTAAAACGTGGGTACCAACGTACGCCACACAGAGCCCTATTGCGTGCTACGGGACTAAAGGATGCTGATTTTGATAAGCCATTTATCGGTGTGGCCAATTCATTTATTGAAATTATTCCAGGGCATTTTTTCTTAAATAAGGTTTCCGAAATTATCAAAGAAGAAATACGTGCTAATGGTTGTGTACCCTTTGAGTTTAATACCATCGGAATAGATGACGGTATAGCTATGGGACATGATGGGATGCTATATTCGCTTCCAAGTCGTGAATTAATTGCCAATTCGATAGAGAGTGTGATGAATGCCCATAAATTGGATGCCATGATAGCTATTCCTAATTGTGACAAAATCGTTCCAGGCATGATTATGGGAGCCTTAAGAGTGGATGTGCCGACTATTTTTGTGAGTGGAGGTCCCATGGCAAAGGGATATAAAAAGGATGGTACGCCGATTGACCTAGCTACAGCATTTGAGGCGGTAGGCAAACACGAGGCTGGTACCATAAGTGCCGAGGAGTTGAAAGATATCGAATGCAATGCGTGTCCAAGTGGAGGGAGTTGTTCGGGGATGTTTACCGCAAACTCTATGAATACATTAATGGAAGCTATGGGGATAGCATTACCGGGCAACGGGACGATTTTGGCACAGACCAAAGAAAGGGAGGAGCTTTATCGTCGAGCGGCAAGAAGGATTTGTACGATTGCCAAGGAGGAGGCTTTGAGAGAAAAATTCAAATTGAGAAATATTTTGAATGAAAAAGCTGTAAAAAATGCTTTTGCAGTTGATATGGCCATGGGCGGAAGTACCAATACTGTTTTACATTTACTTGCCATTGCCAACGAAGCAGGAGTAAATTTTCAGTTGAAAGATATTAATATTATTTCTCAGCGGGTTTCGCATATTGCAAAAATCTCCCCTAGTTTGAGTACCATACACATGGAAGACATCAACCGTGCGGGTGGAGTAAATGCCGTTATGAAAGAAATGACCAAAAGGGGAGACGATGTTTTGTTAGATAATCTCACGATTGGAGGAGAAACATTGTATGAAAAAATTGCCGATGCTGAAATAAAAGATACCAATGTAATTCGACGTATCAATAATCCTTATAGTCAAGTAGGAGGGTTGGCAATTTTATACGGTAATTTAGCCGAACAAGGAGCTGTTATCAAATCGGCTGGCTTAACGGGGAGTCGTGTATTTACAGGCAAAGCCGTTTGCTATGATGGTCAGCCAGAGGCCATCGCTGGAATCTTGGCAGGCGAGGTAAAAGCTGGGGACGTAGTAGTAATTCGCTACGAAGGGCCTAAGGGTGGTCCGGGAATGCAAGAGATGTTGAGTCCTACAAGTTTATTGATGGGGATGGGTTTGGGTGCTTCGGTGGCATTAATCACAGATGGGCGTTTTAGCGGAGCCACCCGAGGAGCCTCCATTGGGCACGTATCACCTGAAGCAGCCGAAGGCGGAATGATAGGTTTGTTAAAAAATGGCGATGAAATACATATCGATGTTGACCAATATATCTTGTCTGTAAATCTTTCAGAGGAAGAAATAGCAGAAAGAAGAGCCGCATTTGTGCCTATCAAAAAGCCTTTAACCTCACGATGGTTGAATCAATACAGGGCTTTAGTGACCAATGCAAGTAATGGAGCAGTGTTGAGGACTGATTTGTAGAAATACATGTTGGTTGTGGGTGCTGTGCCCACAACCAACATGTTACGTAAGTTGCTAATTACTAAGTTCATGGATTTTCCAAATAGCTTTAGCATGTTTTGCCAAATCCCTTTGTCTTTTAGCTATTTTTTCCTCATTCCAATTACCAAACTTTGTAGGAATTAAATTGGTAAGTTTGGAATGTGATTTTTCAAATATTTTACATTTTTCTGAGTACGATTTTTGAGCAGCTTCTCTATTTAGCTTTTTTTCTAGTAGCGTCAGATTACCTATCCTAAATCTCGAACCATTAATCTCATCAGAAGAAAAATCTCCCCATGCTTCATCGGCATTTTCTGGTAAGATATGTTCTATCGTAAATAAATCGCTATCAATATCGATTTCATTATTATGCTCGTATATTTCTATTTTTGACAAAAGGTATTTAACTATCTTATGATTTCTGGTTGTATTTTTGAATTCTTTTGATGAAAAATCATTTTCAAAACTATTATCCTGAACGTAAATCGATAAAAAATCGGAAGCGGCGAATTTTTTTTGCGATTCAATCTTTAATGCTACTGTATTGTAAATGTCCTCTTGTACGTTTGGGTTCAACCCTCCAATGATGTTGTATCTCAATGAGATAATAGAACAGGTTTTAGTTAACCTACTAAATCCTTCTGTAGTAAGATTTCTATATCCTGATATGAAAAGGGAGTACGTTTGACGAATTTGGAAAAGCTTTAGCTCTCTGAGTGACTTTTGAATTTCGGGTTTGTCTCTCCATAAATCATCTTCTGGATTTTGAATAGCCAGAAAAACATCAGCAGTATCGTTTAGATTTCTTATCAAGCCAAAGACTTCTTGTTTGGTTTTAATACTACTTTTTATAGTTTTAAAAAGATTCTTTTTGCCAACCGATTTGTTTCTACTATTCCAGTAATATCTTAAATAATCTTCAAATTTTTGCTCGCCCAATTTACCTACAATTTTACTCCAGATATTTTCTAATTCTTCAATTTCAGAAATATGAGGTTGTGTTTCATCTACCACTGAAAACAAATGATTTTTCAATAAATCAGAAGCAGATAATTGAACACCTCTAGCATTTAAAGTTTCAAATACTTTGAAAGCGTTGAGTTGGTCTGTAACTTCAATAACAGTAAAAAAAAGTTTATCTACTATTGAATCAACAAAACCAGCTAGCTCTTCTCCCGTTTTGTATTCTTTTTTAATTTTATCATAATACCAATTAAAACATTCTCTCATGTTTTTTTCAGAGGTGTTGGTATTACGAAGAGGTAACTCTTTTAATAGTACCAAATGCTGCTTATAGTAGTCGTTACTATTCCGATTTAACCTAAGTTTATTGTTTGAAATGAGTGTAACAGGGTCGACATAGCCGATATAGCTGTTAAGCAAATTGTTTTTTCTCAATAAATTATTTTCAGGGTCAATATTTGAGTCAACTAAATCTATCAGACATTTGAGAGTCGATAAAATTAGAATACTCATGGTTGTCAATCGTTGTTGCCCATCAATTACCAAGAATTCTTTATTGTTTGAAGTTTGGAGAACCAAATAACCCATATAATGCTCCTCGTCATCATCCGACATAAGCGCCTTGATGTCCTGCCATAAATCATCCCATTGTTCAGTATCCCAAGTATAGTCACGTTGAAATTTTGGAATTTCATAACGCAAACTATTCCCCATTAATTGCCTATAGGTTTTATTAGATGTTCCTTGAATACCTTTCATAATATTAAAATTTTGCCTCAAAAATAAGAGTTGCTTCTTCTGTATATGCATGAAACTCATTCATAAATCAGCGAATATTTTGTGAAATCAAAAGTAAAAAGTTTTCACGATAGATTTGGGGGAATTGGTCATTAAAATAGATAGAGATGGTAGATAAGATTTATTTACGAAAATAACGTCCTCTCAAAAAACGCTTGGGACTAGAAATAGATCAGTAGATATGAAGGCGCTACCAAATGGGAAATTCAAAAGGAGAAAGGTAAGAAGATAAAGATTGTGGGTAGGTTTTTTACGGATGAAACAAGAAAAACTTACGGTTCAGTTGAGTTGGAAAAAGTAAACTAGAATAAGATAACTTCGGCAAATACACAAAAAGGTACAAGCCTCACGAGACTTGTACCTTTTTGTACTTAAAAACTATCACTACAAACCTGCCAATGTCTCCTTCACGGTCTCTGCCAAAGACGTTGTTGGACGACCAATTAAGGCTGACAAAGCTTTGCTATCATCAAACAAATCTCCTTTCGATGCACTTACATCCCAACTAGCAATAGCTTGCGCAAAAAATTCTGGTAAGCCAAAGCTGGTCAAAATCTTAGCATATTCTGCTTCTGGTAGGTTAGCATAAGGGAGTGTTTTGCCAGTTTGCGCCGAAATTTCAGCTGCTAAGTCTGTCAATGTATAGGCTGTATCACCTGCCAATTCGTACACTTTTCCATCATGACCTTCGGTTGCTAATACGGTTGCTGCTGCTTCTGCAAAATCGATACGAGCAGCCGAAGAGATTTTGCCGTCGCCTGCGCTACCAATAAATGCACCACCTGCCAAAGCTCCACCAATTGAACCTGTGTAGTTTTCAGTGTACCAACCGTTGCGAAGAATCGTATAAGTTAGGCCTGATTCTTTCAAGTTCTTTTCGGTGGCAACGTGTTCAACCGCCAAGCTCAAGGTTGAATTATCTGCATGTAATACACTTGTGTAAACAATTTTTTTCACGCCCGCTTCTTTGGCTGAAGCTATCACATTGGCATGTTGTACCTCACGCTGTCCAACTTCGCTACCCGAAATCAACAGAAGTGTATCAATACCTTTTAATGCTTCTACCTGTGTGGCTTTGTTGCTGTAATCAAATGCTTTTGCTTCTACGCCCAAATCACTTGCTTTTTCAGGTGTACGAACCAATACTACGATATTTTCTGAAGCTACTTTTTGTTTCAAACTTTCTACTACCAATTTTCCTAATTGTCCTGTAGCCGCTGTAATTCCGATTTTCATTTTTTTATCTGTTTAAAGTTTTAGAAAAGCAGTTGAACTGTGTTTGTTATATCAAATCAACCGCCGATTTGATATGACAAAGCTAGCGCTATTCTGTTTTACCATAATTATCAAAATAGGCGTATAAAGTGTAAAAATCGGAAAGTTGGGAATTAGAAGAAATAGAAGGTTTGATGGGTTTTGTGTTATAAAAGATGAATATTCGCGTAAAATAAAAGGGAAGTTGTATGGTATAGTAATGTTAAAACAAGAATTTATACAAAAGCCTTATCACATACGCCTCTGAAGGATTCAGGGGTATTTTGAACATATTTTTTGAAAAACTTATAAAAATTAGTCGTCTCCTCAAAACCTGCCTGATAGGCAATTTCTTTGATAGATACATTTGGATTAGTAAGAAGTCTTTTGATTTGCAAAATTACGATTTCATCAATAAACTGTTTGGCAGATTTGTGAATGATGGTTTGGGTAATATTATTGATGGTTTTGGTACTAAGATTCATTTTTTCTGCATAATCTTCCACTTTTTTGGTCTCCAAACAGTGGGCTTCCACCAAGGCTTGCAGTTTGACAAACTCAGGTAAATATTTACGATTTTGTAATTGTAGTGCCGATAGCGATTTTTGACGTAGTAATTTATTAAGGAAAATATGTAACAAAGAACCGATGATAGGAAGGGCATACTCGTCTTGTAAACGATTATATTCCTGCTCTATTTCAGAAATTAAAGGAAAAAAAAGCTCAAATTGTTTAGTATCCATCTCCGTTAGAGGAGCCGTAATCAATTCATTAAATAACTGCAAGCATTTAGTCGCTTCAGTTTTTTCAAAAAACTGAATAAAAAAATCCTCAGTAAACACAAACAAATACCCCTTACTTTCAGAATAATGATACCGATGAATTTGATCTTTTCGAATGGTTAAAATCGTGCCTTGCTGATAGGAATAATCCACAAAATCGATGGTATGCTTTCCCGAACCCGAAGTACAAATCAGAATAGTGTAGAAATTATTCTTATGGTAATTCCGTAATGTATCACTCAAATCTGCTCTTTGGAGCAAATTCTCTAACAACAATAAGTCAAACTGGCTAGCATTGCGACGGTTATCGTATTTGATAAGTTGGATGTTTTGTTTCAT
>NZ_JBMLSD010000277.1:7489-13013 GCF_049240685.1 Flectobacillus sp. | reverse complement strand
GTAGCGTAGCTAATCGTTTTTTCATCTTTTAAAAAGTCTGGATTTTTTCCCGTTTTTACAGACCTGACTTGGTAAGTATCTCCAACTATTTCATCGCTTGTGATGAGCCATTTACTATCGGGAGAAAAAGTAGCGTAGCTAATCGTTTTTTCATCTTTTAAAAAGTCTGGATTTTTTCCCGTTTTTACAGACCTGACTTGGCAAGTACCTCCAACTATTTCATCTCTTGTGATGAGCCATTTACTATCTGGTGAAAAAGTAACATCGCGAATCGTTTTTTCATCTTTTAGAAAGTCTGGATATTTTTCCGTTCCTACAGACCAGACTTGGTAATTATAATTCCCATCTCTTGTGATGAGCCATTTACTATCTGGAGAAAAAGTAACGTAGCTAATCGTTTTTTCATCTTTTAGAAAGTCTGGATATTTTCCCGTTTCTACAGACCAAACTTTGGGTTTATAATTCCCATCTCTTGTGATGAGCCATTTACTATCTGGAGAAAAAGTAGCGTAGCTAATCGTTTTTTCATCTTTTAAAAAGTCTGGATTTTTTCCCGTTTTTACAGACCTGACTTGGTAAGTGCCTCCAACTATTTCATCTCTTGTGATGAGCCATTTGCTATCTGGTGAAAAAGTAGCATCGCTAATCGTTTTTTCATCTTTTAAAAAGTCTGGTTTTTTTCCCGTTTCTACAGACCAGACTTTGGAAGTACCTCCAACTATTTCATCTTTTGTGATGAGCCATTTGCTATCTGGTGAAAAAGTAGCATCGCGAATTGTTTTTTCATCTTTTAAAAAATCTGGACAGTTTGCCGTTTCTACAGACCTGACTTGGTAATTATAATTCCCATCTTTTGTGATGAGCCATTTACTATCTGGAGAAAAAGTAGGGAAGAGAATCGTTTTTTCATCTTTTAAAAAGTCATAATATTTTCCCGTTTCTACAGACCAGACTTTGGATTTATTATTCCTATCTGTAGTGATAAGCCATTTGCTATCTGGAGAAAAAGTAGGGAAGAGAATCGTTTTTTCATCTTTTAAAAAGTCATAATATTTTCCCGTTTCTACAGACCAGACTTTGAAATTATCATTCCCATCTTTTGTGATGAGCCATTTACTATCTGGAGAACAAATAGCGTAGCTAATCGTTTTTTCATCTTTTAAAAAGCCTGGATATTTTCCCGTTGCTACAGACCAGACTTTGGAATTATCATTCCCATCTATTGTGATGAGCCATTTACTATCTGGAGAAAAAGTAGCGTAGCTAATCGTATTTTCATCTTTTAAAAAGTCTGGATATTTTCCCATTGCTACAGACCAGACTTTGTAAATATCATTTTCATCTCTTGTGATGAGCCATTTACTATCTGGAGAAAAAGTAGGGAAGAGAATCGTTTTTTCATCTTTTAAAAAGTCATAATATTTTCCCGTTTCTACAGACCAGACTTTGGATTTATTATTCCTATCTGTAGTGATAAGCCATTTACTATCTGGAGAAAAAGTAACAATATCTATGTTTGTATATCTTCTTTTCTCTCTCCACTGATGATAATTACTTTGGTTAAAGATCAATTCATTGGCTTGATTGATAGTTTTAATAACATTTTTATCTTTAGCTTTAAACAAAGAATTTTCTAATAAGCGTAAGCCTTGTATAGGATTTATTTTACTTGCTTCAGATGTCCAATAAAGGGCAGTTGCATTATCTGTAGCTACTTTTGCTTTTTCTTCACTTTTAATCGCTTTGTTTTTTGCTTCCTCCGCTTGGTTAAGAAGGGTTATTAGAAGTTCGTTTTTTTGTTCAAGCTCTATTTTCTTTTTAGCGATTTCAGTCCTACTTTCTTCAATAAACCTAAGTATGGTTGTTTTTTCTTCGCTGAGTGAGTCATCAATTGCACTCTTGAAACGGTCGTACAAGGCTACATTTTGTTCACTTAATAAAACACCCTTTTCTTCTTTATAGAAAAAATAACTGGTTTGCAGGTTTTGTACCAAGTTTTTGATGAGTCGTTGTTCTGCATCCCGTTTGCTATCAATAACCTTGGCTAAGGTATCGTGGGCTAATTCGTAATTGTCTTTTTCTAAGATAAGTAATCTGGCTGTTTCTAATTGTTTTAATATCGCTTTCAATTGTGTTTCGGTCAGTCCGCCTTTAATCTCTTTTTGGAGTGATACTAAGGTTCTGGGTCTTTTAGTGCTATCATCTGTCACAAATAAGTCCAGTAATTCTTTGATGACTTTCTCTTCTATGTTTAATGCTGCACTGATGCTTTTTTGTTGCTCCATCAGATAGGTATCCAGTACATTTTGAATGTCTTTGATAGTATCTACGTGTTGCTGCTTGATAATTACCGTTGAGTTAGTTGATTCAATTGCAGTAGCCTCAAGCCAAAGCTTCTCTAAATACACTTGCAAATAGGCTAACTGTCCGTTGGCTTGTCCTTCTACTAATTTCTCAGAAATCGTTGTTGTTAGAGTTGAAGGTTCTGTTTGAATCTTAAATTCTTGAAAAATTCCAGAAACAACCTCTTGAATTTTACGTTGATTCATGGGTTCTACCCGTAAACGGAAATCAAACAGATTAGGTAAATACTGTTCTGATTCGTAGAGTAATCCAAGAAATTCTTCTCGAATAATCAAGATGATTTTACAGGTGTTTTCGCTTTGTAGTTCGTTTAATGTCTCAAACAGTTCTTTTAATTCTTTTTTGTAGGATTGTTGTTTATCACTCAGGGTAAACACTTCTTCAAATTGGTCGAAAAACAGATAGACTGGACGATAATATCTACGATTAATGACAGCAAGATGTTCCGAAACACTGGTGTCTTCTTTTTGTACTTTAGAAATAACTTTCAATTGGTCAGTTAAGGAAGTCTTAAAATTATCACCTCTACGAATGAAGAGAGGAATCCAATCGGGGCCGCTTAGTTTTTTACTTAACCCCGATTGAACTAAGCTAGTTTTTCCAGTTCCCGATGAACCATATACCATAATCAAATTAGTGGCGAAGGTTAATTCGTATAACTTTTCTATTTCTTGGTCACGCCCCAAGAAGGAGTCTTTTTTATCCGCACCATACGGAGCTAAAAACTGAAAGGGACTTTGAGTTTGGCTCATGTTATTACGGATTTAAAAGTTTTTTAAAATCCTTAAATTGTTCTTGAAGATCATTAAAAACCACTTTCATTTCTTTGTTATTTTCAATGGATTTACGGTCTTCTACTTTATACAAGGAACGGTAGGTCAACCTATTTTCGGAATAGACATCCAAAAATGAAATATTTGAAATAGGAGCTTTGTCGTAAATAACATTTGGGTCAATAATAAAGGGCGAAATATTCAAGTAATGGTCACTTTTTAATTGCTTATTGATATGGTTATTCATATTTACCTGCATAAAACCATGCTTTAAGGCTTTTATGATGAGTATCGAAAAATTATCAGGGATTTCGTTGTGTAAATTTAGATTAGTTAAGTTCGCAGGATTTTCTTGGCGTTCGCCCTTCCATTCATAAACTGATAGTTTATAATCAAACTGAGCCTTGGGTTTCGATCTGTTTTTAAAAACCACAATATTTTTCACGGATACAAATTTGTATTGTGTCAGGAACAAACAACAGTCTAAAAGCTCTACCAATTTTTGTTCAGCCAAAAGGCTTTTTTGTTCTAAAACTGCTGCATTAGGATTGGCATTTTGATAAAATAGTGAGAGCTCTTCAAAAAACTGCCCCAAAGCTGATAGCGTTTCATGTTTAGTTATAAGCTCTTGAATTTCTACTATAAAAAAAGGAATATTCGTTGTTTGTTTAAATTCGATAGCTTTAATAATCCATTCTATTTTGTTAAAACGAGCGGGTTGATTAAAGAAGAATGGATTATTTTCTTTGGTATAATTAATTGACTTGTCTATAAAACAGTCTCTTAATTCTGCTAAGGCAATACTGAGTAAGATTTCTTGTACAGCAGTATAAAAGCCAACCATTTTCCCGATACGCTCTATAGTGGGTTGGTCAAAATATTCCCCTGAATCATTGATACCTTCAACTCTACTGGCACATAGATTATGGATTTGTTTACTGATAAAAGGAGGAAACTTGGCTAATATATCTCCCTGAGCATCTTCAAAACTTTCATAGCCAGCGATATTATCATCCCATTCACTGAGTTTTTCGTATAGAAACTCCTTTAAGTAACTATTAGGGATGTAATTTAATTGGCTATGGCTAATTGCTGATAGCTTCCATGTCAGATACTGTACAGTTAGCACTATCAGCAACCAAGTATTTGTTGGAGTACTGGGAATATCGTCATCTAAGAAGCGGGTCTCTCTGGTAATTGAAGTGGTGGAATATGCCTGTACTTTCTCAATGGCTGTTTGAAAAGCACTAGCTATATCAGCTCCATTAATTAACTCTTGAAGAAAGGTTGTAGAAAACCAAGTAGCAGTCTGATCATTGACTGGTGCTTGGGTACCTACAAAAATAGGAATAGAGAAAACTTTGAAATACTCAAAATGGGCGCCTGTACAACATCCATTCAGTAATACCCAAATTAGATTAGGACAACGACCTAGCTGACTTGCTAAACCAATAGCCGACATGCCATGACCAATAGTATCAATAGCCTTTTCATTGGCATGACCACTATACATAAAACCCACCACACGACTTGCAGTTTCGTCTATGGCATTTTGAATATCCTCAATTTTTGCCTCGTATAGATAGCGTATTTGAAACTTACCACTAATGTTATTGAAGGCAGCGTTACACCTTTTAATCTCCTCACTCAAATAATGAAGAGGAGAACTAGGGCTATTGGCAAAAGCAAGTATAATAACAGGTCTTGTATCCATCATTTGTGTCCTAATTATTCTTTTATCCCATATTTGTTCTTAATCTCCTCATCTAAAGGTAGGAGGTACTGCTTTCCAAAAACCTTTTTCCACTCTACAATTTCATCATATTCGTAATCTAATTTCTCACCATCTCCAAAACTCATTATGTTACCTCGCTGTGTTTCTAAATTTGTTTTAACAATTGCTTTACCTACCGTGACATAGAGGTAGCGATTGTCAATAATGTCAACTTGCGTAGGCTTTTTATTTAGCCATAGCCATTGGATTAATTTGCCAGTGGTAGTTTCGTAGGTTTTTACTTGGTGTTGGGTAATGATAGATAGCAGTTTACTATCAGGGGAAAAAGTAGCATCACGAATAGTTGCCTCTTCTTTTAAAAAGTCATGAAGTATTTCTTTTTCCACAGACCAGACTTTGGCTGTATAATCTGGAAATTCTCCATGTTTTGTTACTAGCCATTTACTATCAGGGGAAAAAGTAGCCGCATCTATGTTTTTCTCTTCTTTTAAAAAGTTAGCTTGTATTTCTTTTTCCACAGACCAGACTTTGTCTGTAAAATTATTGTTTGTTATTATCAGCCATTTACTATCAGGGGAAAAATTAGCCTTATGAATATTTTTCTCTTCTTTTAAAAAGTTAGCTTGTATTTCTTTTTCCACAGACCAGACTT